>CAYLVN010000442.1:0-3063 GCA_964387115.1 uncultured Fibrobacter sp. | reverse complement strand
AAATGCAGCGGCATCTGCTTAATATTACCGACATTTATGAGTTTTCCAGGAAACTCCTGACCTCTCTTGAGGTTCCGGAAATAATGAAATGTTTCCTCGAGGAACTGAACAAGAAGGTTAACCCGGTCTTTTCTGCCGTTGGAGTAAGCCTCTTTGGGACATCAGAGATTTATGCCATGCCCCGGGTCGGCAGAGTACCTGCAGAACAGATCCGCGACTCCCTGCTGCAGAACTGGGACAAGGCGTTTGGGCTCCTTAACAAAAACAACCTTCTTCAGAACAACATCTCATTTGTGCTCTTTGACGGGCCGTCTGGAGAGCCGCAGCCGCTCACGGTCAGCTCTGTTTCAACTGTGCCCATGATTATCGCCGGACAGATAATCGGATCAATCGCTGTTTTAGGCGACAAAATAGAGCTCCAGACTGAGGAATTTCAGTTTCTTCACATTCTTTCCTCAATATTTACCCCTCTTGTAGAGCACAGTTACGTTCACAAACGCACTAAACTGATGGCGGAGACCGATGGGCTCACCGGACTCATCAATCACCGGACATTTCAGCAGGTTCTTTCACGCGAAATAGCCCGTGCCAATAGAAACAGAACCCAGTTCAGCCTTCTAATGATCGATGTCGACGATTTTAAAAAGATCAACGACACCTACGGGCATCTCATAGGTGATGCTGTATTAAATGATATGACAAAACGCCTTCAGACATCTGTTCGTCAGCAGGATATTATTGCCCGTTACGGCGGTGAGGAGTTTACAGTTATACTGCCGGAAACCGATATCCATGGAGCAAAAATTCTCGCAGAACGCGTCCGCAGCGCTATAGCATCAGAACCCTATTCCTTTTCCGAAAGCGAAATTCCCTACACTATAAGCATCGGGCTTTCCATCTACGACGGGAACCAGCCAAATGAAAAACATCTGCTCATAGAGAATGCAGACAAGGCGCTCTATATTTCAAAAAAAGAGGGCAAAAACCGTATCACGATTAAATAAACCGGACTTCAGAAAACACTCTTGCACACACAACATTGCCACAAGTTTCCTATTACCGGTATTATTTTTAGTTCAGGACTTCAGCAAAAACTGAATTTTGCCTTTTTGTTCTGTTTCTTAGATTTGAGGATGGTTGTGGTTGCGCTCCAATAGCCTTTTTCTACTAATTTTCTTGGTACTGAACCTTTCATTGCCACCTGCCTCGTCCGCACAGGATTCTTCTGAGACACCGGTTCAGAAAATCACGCAATTGATTATCCATGGCAACAAGGTAACACAAACAGAGCTGATAAAGGAGTATCTGGGCCTGGATACCGGTATGGTATACGATTCTTTAAAGCTCTTAAAAGGCGAAAAGGCTCTTGAATCAACCAACCTGTTTTTTAAAGTTGATGTGTTTTCTCTTTTAAAATCAGGAAACAGAACTGTCTACATCATGCTTTCAGAGAAGCCCTACCTTCTTCCTGGTTTGTCGGGCGAAATCTACAGCAGAAAATATGGAAAAGATGACCCATGGTGGAGATTGAGAGGGGGAATTGAGCATGTCAATTTCCGCGGCCGCATGGAAGTTCTCAAAACCACCTTCAGCATCTGGGACTGGAAAGGTATCGGTTTAGCCTGGCAGAAACCGCTTACCCCCACCCCCTATTACCTGGGACTGGGTTCAAACCTTGACTTCTATCCTGATGAGATCCGCAATACCGAACACACAAGCGTGAGCGGTAGAGTGCTCTTCGGCCGTAAAGTACTTTACAATTCCAGAGTCTCCCTTAGCATAATTCCTTTATTGAAACGGGAAATCTCTACCTGGGTTACTACCCCGGATTCCACAAAAACAAAAATCATCTCAAGCCCTGACACGCTTGTCATTAAAGAAATTTTCAACATCATCTCATGGCTTAGTGATTTCAGAGATAACCACTTTGACCCTTCACGTGGTTTGTACTTCTATTCTGATATCAAATCAAATCACCTCCATTCACCCAATTCCAGACCATACATACAGAACTCTACAGAACTCCGTTTACACCACCCGGGAATCTTCGATGATAATAAGGTCGTATACAGATTAAGCAGCATCTTGAGAAACAGGGATGGTGGATGGGTACACAGAATTCAGCTTGGCGGCGAGGGAACGGTCCGCGGTTATTCCCGTCAGGCACTGGGAAACCAGTTTATTGCAAACAACTGTATCATGCTGTCGATGGAATACAGGTTTCCGATCTTTGAGTTCCCGGCCATAAGGGTTCCACTATTAGCCGATTACAGTGACCTGTTCTCATTTGTAAGATGCAGAATTGACGGTGCATTGATTTTTGATTATGGCCGCGTATCTAATGACATAAGCGAGATTTTGAGCATAAGTGGAAGAGCGGTTCAAAGCGGCACAGCAATAGGGTTCGGGTTACGTCTGATGATCCCCACATTTGAACGCAGTATCTGTGCTGATTTTGTGTTCGGGGATAACCCTTACACCGAAAAACTGGATTTCAAATTGCCCGGAATGCCCCATCTTTACCTGGATCTTTTCTTCTGAATTTGTCATTCCTGATTAACCCTCTTATCCTTTTAGCGTTCAGAGGTTCAGCGTTCAGCGTTCAGCGTTCAGCGTTCGCCAAGTATGAAACCTCTATACCCGTTCAGCGTTCAGGGTTCAGCGTTCAGCGTTCGCTCTTATCCCTCCTATTTCGGCACCGAAATTTCCGTTCCAATTCCGAATTGCCCTGGAAGGGCAACCTATACCAGCGAAGGGCAACGCCCTGGAAAGCTGGAAACCGGAAACGTTTCTTAGAGCTCTGAAAGAGCGGACTAAATGGTTGTTTTAATGCCTGAAGGAATCCTTTTTTTTACAGAGTGGGTTACGATAAACGATATATCCGGGATTAAGCAACCTTATAGAACGCACTTTCAGTGCTTCGGGAATGATTCGTTCTTTGGATTAATTTTCCAGGGCGTTGCCCTTCGCTAAAATAGGTCAGCCTTTCAGGCTGGCAAGAAATTTACCACGAATCTCACAATTCGAGAAACAGTGTGAGCGTCTGTTCCTCTTAACCTCTTA
>CAYLVN010000441.1:0-3063 GCA_964387115.1 uncultured Fibrobacter sp. | reverse complement strand
TTTCAGCCTGTGTAATTGGGGCCAATATTCAGTGTACCAATGGGGGGATACAATCGGGCACCTGTGGCGTACCGGCGGTGATATTACCCCGGAATGGAACAGTATTATGAGTAACATTACGGCTAATTCTACGGGTGCTCAATACGCAAAGCCGGGAGCATGGAACGATCCTGATATGATGGAAGTCGGAAACGGCAGCTTGAGCCTTGCAGAAAATCGTGCACATTTTGACTTATGGTGTATCTCCGCCGCCCCGTTGATTCTGGGTAATGATCTGTCAAAGATGTCCGATTCAATTTTTTACATACTGACCAACCGTGAAGCAATCGCGATAGATCAGGATTCCCTCGGTTACCAGGGCCGAAAAGTAAGGACAGATGGAGATGTGCAGATCTGGTCTAAAAAGCTGAAGAATGGAGCCTGGGCGGTTGTACTTGTTAACAACGGTAATGAAAACGCAAGCAGTTCTGTATTGTGGTCTGATATTGGTGAACCGGATCTTACCAGATCATATCCCGTTCGGGATATCTGGCAGCACAGGACAGTGAGTGAATCAGCGACAGGCAGCTATGCTGTTAACAGTATACCAGGTCACGGAACGGTTCATTTAGTGTTTGGCAGTGCTTACTGGATGGAACCGGTATCAGTTAGAAAAAACAAATCATTAAATAGCTCACCCCGGGAAGTTAAAGACATTTCTGCTAAAAGGATTAATAACATAACCACTGTATACATCCCATTTGCATCGAGCAATGTGACAATCTATGATTTACTGGGCAAAAAATCATCCACATTTTTTGTCAAAGAGCCCTCCTCGATAACACTTCCTGCATCTTTTGCCAAAAGAAATTTCAGCATTATCCAGATTATCAAAAGCGATGGTAGTAAAATTACTCTCGACATAAATTCAATCAATCGATCTTTATCGAAATAAGAATGATTCAATCATGGATACAGCAATCAGAGATAAAGAAAGTTATAAATAATTTTTTTTATAATGTATATATGAACCACTCTATTTCAATTCGAAAGCTGGAGTCAATCAGCCGGAAGATCGATTGCATTTGAAGTTACCCAATATTTATTCTTAAAAAAAGCACTACCGTACAGTAATTTCTTGAAATTTTTTATACCAAACAGTAATATTTGATGTTGATTCTTAAAAAAACAAACAATACTACGGTTTTGCAAAGGAAGCAGAAGTTCAGCATTTTATCATAGACTTACACATAAACAGATTTTGTTTGCTTAACAGAGTGTTGCATACTTATTTTAAGGTGATCTTCAATAATTTTGAAAAGCACTTCAAACGATACAGAAGAAATAAACTTGTTTAACACATTTTTCAGGAGGTACGATGAGTCGTCTAAAGACTTTCTCTGCTTTACTTGCTGTTGCAGTAATTGCTACGTCGGCATTTTCTGCCAACAGTCTTAGTACTGGTGGCCATAACGGAGTTATCCGTAGCCAGGCTGCTGATGTTCTTGGTATCGGGACCTTTAACCTTGGTGGAGCTTTTCATTTCGGACAAGAGTATAAATATGTCCATTCTACCAGACCAGATCTGGATAGAGATGGAAGCCCCCGTATGGCATCAGGTGTCGTCAACATGGGAATTGGCATTGCACCGGTCCTTGACCTGGCTGTGAATATTCCTGTTTATTGGGACAACCCTCAGTTTAGTGGTGTTGATCATCCGGTAGGGTTTGGTGACCTTGAGGTTTCTCTGAAACTGGCAGGGTTTGCTCTGAAAAATGATGACGATCCGATAACCGGAGCATATTATCTTGCATTACAGTTTCCTACAGGATCTGATGAAGGTGTTTTCCCACGTCATGCCTATTACGGCAGGGAAGGCAACTGGACTTCAGGGAACGTTCTTTTCCACCCGATGTTAATTTCTACAATCCATTTTGACCGTTTTGGCAAGAAGCTCCCGTTGACCCTCAACCTCAACATTGGTGGAGTTTTCAATGCACCTAACGATAACAACGCAGTCACTTCTTCTGTTAGTTTGAATATCAAGGCCAATGAGGTGTTGTCATTCTTCGTTGAAGCAAGCGCCGAAGAACGGTTTAAAACAGTACGTGCCAAACACTTTTTTGGTGACCTGATCAATGATCCCATTTTCATTACCCCCGGCTTAAGTCTGACGATACCGAATTCCGGTCTCACTATGACTCTTGCGGGTGATGTTGGAGTCTCTGAATCAGATAAACAGTTTGCTCAGAAGAGCTCTTTTGAGGACAAAAACGGTTCATCCTTACATCAGGCGAACATGCTTTACAACGCCATTTTCGCACTTAACTGGCAGATCAAGGGTAAGCAGGACAAAGATGGCGATGGTGTGATGGATAAAAATGACAAGTGCCCGGATCAGGCTGAGGACAAGGACGGCTTTGAGGATGAAGACGGATGTCCTGATACTGACAATGACAAAGACGGTATCGCTGATTCAAATGACAAGTGTCCCACAGAAGCCGGTGTGGCAGAAAACAACGGATGTCCTGATGTTGACACAGACAAAGATGGAATCGTCGACAGACTTGACAAGTGTCCCAAAGACGCAGGAATCGAAGTTAACAACGGATGTCCCGATGTTGACAGTGACAAAGATGGTATTGTTGACAGACTCGATAAATGCGCCAACGTTGCCGGAATAGCCGAAAATGACGGTTGTCCTGACATTGACACTGACAAAGACGGTGTTGTTGATCGCCTTGATAAGTGCCCCGGCGAGCTTGAGGACAAAGATGGTTTCAAAGATGAAGACGGATGCGCGGATCTTGACAATGATGGAGACGGCATACCTGACGTAAACGATAAGTGTCCCAACAACCCTGGTACAATCAAGACCGAAGGATGCCCCAAGTCCAAAGAACTCCGCGGAGCTCTGGTTCTCAAAGGTGTAAACTTTGGAAGTGGAAAATCCACACTTCTTACCAGTTCCTATGCTGCTCTCGATCAGATCGCTGAGTCACTGAGGGAATGGCCGGAAGTAAGAGTTGAAATTCAGGGCCACACAGATAATACTGGTGATGATGCCATGAACATGGAACTCTC
>CAYLVN010000440.1:0-3064 GCA_964387115.1 uncultured Fibrobacter sp. | reverse complement strand
CTTCCCAGAGATGAATTAATGACTTAAAATCCAAAGTTTTTATTTCATCTCTGGGCAGGCCAGAAATTTTCTGAGTATTAAATCATTCAGGATGCTTGGTTGCACAGTGAAAATCAAGGTACGATATTATTCTAAACAAATCAATCCCATATTGAATAGCACTTACTACAGGTATTCCATCGGTAAAACTCCAAGGTTTTTGGTCCTCAACCCAAAAACCAAACTTGGGTCCCCAGAGATGACTCAGTGATTAAAATCCAAAGTTATTCTTTCATCTCTGGGGAGAATGCATCCCTGATCCGGGTACATAAGTCAGGTATTAAGCAGATCTTCCATGATGCTTCTGGCAGCAGTTTTACCTGCCCCCATAGCAAGAATAACGGTAGCAGCCCCTGTTACTATATCGCCTCCGGCATAAACGAATTTCTTGGAGGTGCGACCGTCTTTTTCACTGGCCTCTATCGTACCTTTCCTGGTGATTTTAATATCAGGAGTAGACATGGAGATCAGCGGATTGGGGCTGTTTCCGATAGCAATGATCACTGCTTCGCAGGGAATATCGAACTCACTTCCCTGGACCGGAACAGGTCTGCGCCTCCCTGAGGCATCCGGTTCACCCAGTTCCATACGGATACAGCGCACTGCTTTTACAAACCCTTTATCATCACCAAGGATTTCAACAGGGTTGCAGAGGAGATTAAACAGTATTCCCTCCTCTTTGGCATGGTGGATTTCTGCTTTTCTGGCAGGCATTTCTGATTCACCACGTCGGTAAACAATAACCGAATTTTCTGCACCGAGTCGAAGGGCTGTTCTGGCTGAATCCATTGCAACGTTGCCGCCCCCCACAGTCACCACGTTTTTAGCTTTAAGAATCGGTGTAGAGGCATTGTCTTTATAAGCTTTCATGAGATTACTTCTGGTCAAATACTCATTTGCAGAATATACGCCTATCAGGTTTTCGCCTTTTATTTTCATAAACGACGGAAGTCCGGCACCTGAGCCGATAAAAACGGCATGAAAGCCTTCCTCATTCAGCAGCTCATCGACATGAATAGTCTTCCCGATAACAGAATTTTTTCCGATTTTGACACCGAGTTTCTCAAGATAACAGATCTCTTTTTTAACGATGCTTTTTGGAAGTCTGAATTCCGGGATCCCATAGGTGAGCACACCACCGGCTTCATGAAGTGCTTCAAAGATCGTAACCTCGAATCCTTCTTTTACCAGCTCACCGGCACAGGTTAAACCAGCGGGGCCGGATCCTACAACAGCCACCTTTTTGCCGTTTTTCTTCTTAAGTTCAGGAAATGTTATTTCCCCTTTTTCGCGTTCCCAGTCTGCGGCAAACCTTTCGAGGTTGCCGATAGAGACGCTGTCTCCTTTTTTATTCAGAATGCACCTGGACTCACACTGTTCCTCCTGTGGACAGACTCTTCCGCAAACTGCAGGCAGGGCATTTGTTTCCTTAATTTTTACAGCGGCCTCAGAGAACTTGCCATCTGAGATAAGTTTAATGAATTCGGGGATTTTTACATTAACAGGACATCCCTCAATACAGAGCGGTTTTTTGCACTGAAGGCAGCGTTTTGCCTCATCGATGGCTTCTGTTTCCGAGTACCCGAAAGGAACCTCCTGAAAATTTTTGCCGCGGATGGCAGGGTTCTGCTCACGCATGGGTATGCGTATAAAACGTTTTTCCCCTGCTTTTTTCTCTTCGGTCATATCTGAGTCCCTTTCATTCTACAAACATGTTTATCTCTGGCCTGGCTTTCGAACGTCTTGTAGCTCCCGAGCCTCATTACAAGTTCGTTCCAGTCAAGCGCAGATGCATCAAACTCCGGACCGTCAACACAGGCGAATTTTGTCTCTCCCCCGACTGTCACCCGACACCCGCCGCACATCCCGGTACCATCGATCATTATGGGATTAAGAGATGCAAAAGTTCTGATACCTGCGGCCACAGTGAGCGATGTTGTCACTTTCATCATGATAACTGGCCCGATTACAATAGCCATGTCAAACTTTTCTCCATTAACGGTCAGTTCCTTGAATACATCTGAGACAAAGCCCTTCCGGCCCAGCGTTCCATCATCAGTTGTTACATAAATCCGGTCAGAATGTGCCTTTACATCATTTTCCAGGATGACAAGATCACTGGAGCGGGCACCAATAATAGAAACAACTTCATTTCCGGCTTCTTTCAGTGCACAGATTATCGGATAGAGAGGCGCGACACCTACCCCGCCGCCGATACAAAGGCATTTACCGTATTTTTCGATGTGAGTCGGTTTGCCTAAGGGTCCGGCAAGATCAAGAATCGACTCTCCTTTTTCCAGCTCTGCAAGCACAGCTGTTGTTTCTCCGGCGACCTGGAAAACGATCTCGATCCATCCCTGCGGAGCATCTGCGTTGGCTATAGTAAGTGGAATGCGCTCACTTTCATCGGTGGGACGCAGCATTATAAACTGTCCGGCTTTCCTTTTTCTGGCTATCCGGGGTGCATCGATACGAAATCGCCAGACCAGATTGGAAAGTTTCTCTTTTTTTAAAATTTTAAACATTTTTACCCCTGTTTTATTGAGTACTCCTGACAGTGCCGGCATATTGATTAAAGCCGAACCGATTTTACAGAGCCTGTTTTCAAAAAAAAATACCCGATTCCGCAACTTGCGAAAAAGGGTATCTGCATTGATACGCTGAACACCTTTGTTACAGCATGAGACCAGAGACAAGACTTCAGGCTCCGTCCCTTAAAATTAAATACCAGCTTCCTTACGAATTGCATCCACCATGTTTGTCTTTTCCCAGGTGAAGTTCGGCAGTTCGCGACCGAAATGGCCGTTTCGTGCAGTCTCGCGATAAATGGGTCTTTTAAGGTCAAGACTCTTGATGATTGCCGCTGGACGCAAATCGAAAAGTTTGTTGATAATTTCACAGATTTTGTGGTCAGACAGTTTTCCAGTTTCATATGTGTCTACATGGATGGAAATCGGTTTAGCAACACCGATTGCATATGAGAACTGAATCTCGCAATGGGTAGCAAGCCCGGCAGCGACAATAT
>CAYLVN010000439.1:0-3075 GCA_964387115.1 uncultured Fibrobacter sp. | reverse complement strand
CAAGAGATAATCATGAATATTCTGACCGGCAGAAACAGGGTTCTTAACGGTGGCGCAATAGTGTCGCTGCTCTTAATGAGTGTGCCGGTCCTCAAGAGTACATCGGAAGCTGCAGTGGTAAATATCTCCTTTTCTGATTCTGTGATGGTTAATGACACTCTTATCAGAGTTGGTGATATTGCGGAGGTCGGTTGTGCGGATCAAGGACTTAGAAAAAGCATTCAGAACTTTTCTGTGGGGAATTCAGCACCGGCAGGGTATTCCAGGCTGATCAACACAGATGATCTGGTACTTTACAGGCTAAAATCAGGGTTCAAAGGTGTTGAATTCGAGGTTTCAGGGAACAGCAGAATCTCAGTCGCTACTGACTTTAAAGAGATGAAGGTGGGGGACTTTGCAAATGAAATCAAGCAGTATCTGGACAGCACAATAAAATGGCCGGAGGGAAGCTGGAGTGTTGAGATTGAGAACCAGGACGTTTCCTGGAAAACTCTGAATAAGCCATTAAGTATTAGTGTGAAAGGTCTGGCCGACAGATTTCCCAGAGGAAAAACTCAAATAGTGCTGATCGCAGAACAGGGTAGTCAGAAAAACAGGCTCAACGTCGTGTGTGATATAAGAGTGACAGTACCTGTTCTGGTGGCTTCAGGTGAGATACTTCGGGGCCAGATAATCAACCGGGAAAACTGCGAAATTAAAAATCTTGATATCACACGTTTTGCGCCGGTACCCTTTACATCATTTGAACAGCTGCAGGAGATGCGCGCAGCTCGGACGATCAGCTCAGGAACAATCATTCACAGCCGTCTGCTGCAGGTTATTCCAGCTGTTGAGAAAGGTGATCAGGTTCAGATCCTTTTTGAAAAAGGCAGGGTGAAATTATCGGTGACTGGAGTAGCAAGGGAACCCGGCAAAGTCGGGGAGAGGATCTGGGTTGAAAACGCCGCTACAAATAAGCTTATAAGAGTTGTAGTGAGGGGAAAAGGAAAAGTGTGCATACCACAAGGAGGCGAACTGATATGAATCGAATTATTATTAGAGGAATGCTAACGGTAGTAGTATTAATGAGTTATACGGCTTACTCAGCTGCAGTCCATAATCTCTACTCTGATCATCGTGCAATGAAAGTCGATGATATTCTGACTATCCTGATTGTTGAATCAGCAAAAGCCGGAAGCGAGAGTAAGACCGCTACCAGCAAGCAGAATGATATTGGAGCGCAGGCTAGCGGTACCGGTGCTTTGAGTTTTATTCCCCAGGTTGGTGTAAACGGGGGAATGAAGGTTGGTTTTGATGGTCGGGGGGGGACATCCAGGGAGGGAAATCTGGAAGCTACAATCTCTGCAAGAGTACTTAAGGTAATGGACAATGGTAATCTGGTTATTGAGGGAAGTAAAGTGGTTGAAATTAATGATGAGAAGGAAATAATCAAGATCAACGGAATTGTAAGGCCTCAGGATATTCTGCAGAACAATATCGTTTATTCATCCAGTGTTGCTGATGCGCAGATTACTTATGCAGGAAAAGGTGTTGCGAATACCGGACGCAGGCCTGGAGTGGTTGCAAGAATACTGAACTGGATTTTCTAAGGACTTAAAGCTAATGGGAAGCTTAGCATCTCAGATAAACAAGGAAGGTAGTATGAAAAGAGCGCTTGGGGTTATACTGGTCATATCATTGATGGGTACAGCGGTTGCACAGCAGTCTGTTCGCGTTAAGGACGTTGCGACTCTAACGGGCCTGGAAGATGTTCAGTTGTTCGGTTATGGGCTTGTTGTCGGGTTGGCCGGGACAGGAGATCGTAATCAGACAGTTTTCACAGAGCAGACGATCGCCAATATGTTGAAAAACATGGGTATAGAGCTTCCAGAGAAGAATATGAGGGTTCGTAATGTGGCGGCGGTGATGGTAACCGGTAATTTAGCTCCTTTTAAGCGCAAAGGAACTCGTTTTGATATTACAGTTTCATCAATGGGTGATGCTACCAGCCTTGAAGGGGGTACACTGGTTCTGACTCCGATACAGGGTCCGGATGGTCAGATATATGCATCAGCACAGGGGCCACTGGCAACGGGAGGTTACGATATACGAGACCGTGGTTTAACACACATTAAGAAAAACCACGTGCTTGTAGGCAGAATTCCCGGAGGGGCAATCGTTCAGAGAGAGTATGCTTTCAATGTTCTCGATGGAAGAGACTTGTCATTGTCGCTTTCAAGTCCGGATTTTTCCTCTGCACTCTATCTTGCACAGGCGATCAACCGTGAATTCAACAGAACATCAAATCTTCCACTGGCCAGAGCAATTGATGCGGCTACAGTGATGCTTGATTACAGGCTGATAAGTCGTGATTCGATAAAGAATTACATCGATGTTGTTGAGTTTATTTCTAAAGTTGAAAATCTCTCTTTTGAAGTGGCCAAAGCAGCCCGGGTTGTTATAAATGAACGAACCGGAACTATTGTTGCCGGTGGAGAGGTAAGAATATCTGAGGTGGCAGTAACTCATGGTGGCGTTAAAGTGGAAGTGGTAAATGTACCGGAGGTGATACAGCCCCAGCCATTCAGTTTAGGTCAAACAGTTGAAATTCCCAATCCGGAAGTTGTTGTTGAAGATAAAGATATGGAGATGGTTGTGCTCGATGGTACTACAACGGTATCGGATCTGGCGCAGGCGCTAAATTCTCTGGGCGTGACCTCAAGAGATGTCATCTCGATTCTTCAGGCGATAAAGGAAGCCGGAGCGCTTCATGCACAACTTGTAATTTTGTAAAAACTCACTACCTCCAGTGCTCCTGAGTGCGGGACCGTTGATTCCTTGGCGGTTCCGCCTTTTTTATTGCCTCAGAGTTAAAAAAAAATAGTGAAGGTTAAGTCACTCCTTCACCCCGGAGTTCCTAAACGAGATCGACCTGGTAAGGGGATACTCTGGGACAGGTCCGAGACCTGAGATGATTACCCCCTCACTATCGGATCTAATATGATTTTTTTGCCATGATTTAAACATACAAGATGAATTATTGATTTAACGTGTTAAGTTACAGTTTCACCTCAGAGGTGATTTTGTGATTTAACG
>CAYLVN010000438.1:0-3095 GCA_964387115.1 uncultured Fibrobacter sp. | reverse complement strand
CTGGTGATTAAAATTTATTGTAGTTTTTAAGATAAAGACGCTTAGTATTAATGATATTGCAGTTCGTTGGTTTTATTAGCCTCACCCCGCCTGTCGGCATTCCTCTTTTACAGAGGGGCTTTTCAAGCAAGTATTTGGACTGGTAACATTTATTTTCTTATCATTTTTTCTCTGGAAAAAAAGTGTGACGTGGCGAAGTTTTTTACTTTCTTACAAAACCAAAAAAGCGCCCTTTTGAACTCCTGACTTGCTACTTGCTACTTTCCTTGCATGCTTGAATTCTTCCAGGCTATAATAAGTTTTAATCTACCACCAGTTCGCCGGTGCGGCCGCAAGGACGTTTGCAAATGTGATAACCATACCTGCCTTTGCAACTGGTGGACAACACGGGGTGATAGTGAAAGACCGGCGTCCTCGACGGGCTTGAACGAAAGAGGGGGCACCCTCTTCCAGAAGCTCTTTTTTTTTATTAATATTCACATCTACCCCGTGTCGTTTACCAGTTAACTCCTGACTCCTACTCTTAAATTCGACTTCTATCTTTCGACTTGCAACTTGTGATTCACCTCAGAGATGAATTTGGGAATTTTGCATTGTCACTTTTTCATCCCTGAGGTGAAACTTGTGACTTGTGACTTCCAAAACTTCTTATCAATTACTATCTTTATGACCTATGGAAAAAAAACCTCGAAACTGGACCAGTCAGTACGGTGAGAATAATGCTGGTACCAGACTCTTTTTGTTCATTCTCTCTGTTTTAGGCCTGAAACCAGCCTATTTTGTACTCTTCTTTGCCGCCGTCCAGTATGCTTTACTGGATAAAAAATCAAAAAAAGCAATCACGGAATTCAGAACCAGACTGGGACTTAAGACTTCTTTTCTTGACTACTACCGTCACTTCTATTCCTTTGGAATGTCTCTGGTAGACCGCTATGCTTATCTGATGTCTGGAAAGGATCTGTTCTCTTACACTTTCAAACGGGAAGATATAATCTCGAGTCAAATGGCCAGAGGAAAGGGCGTGATTCTTCTGGGGGCCCATATGGGAAACTGGGAAGTTGCCGGAAATCTTCTGAAGCAAAGACTCAACGCTCCTATCAACCTGCTTATGTATGATGTTGAAAGTGAGGAGGCAAAGAAGTTATCCAGTAAAGCAGTTAACAATCGCGATGTCAATGTGATTTTTATCACTCCCGATTCTTCCGATTCGACTATACAGGTGATGAACGCACTGCGCAGAGGCGAGATTATCTGTATGCACGGGGACAGGAGTCTCGAGAATCAGCGCAGTGAAGAGATCGAATTCCTGGGTAAAAATGCCCTCTTTCCCTCCGGACCTTTTGCTATCGCCGCAGTAACAGGTGCCTCAGTTGTTCCATTCTTTTCAATCAAGACCGGCTGGAGCCATTACACTTTCAGAGCGTTTGACCCCCTCATTATCGAGAGTGCTTCAAGAGAAGAACGACAGAGCCTTATACGCGCGGCAATGAACAAATACATTGAAAATCTTTCATCAGTTGCAGAAGATTATCCTGACCAATGGTATAATTTCTTCAGTATCTGGCCACCGGATCATAATGAGGAGCGTATAACAGAACCGGTTCTGACTCCTGAAATGTAAAGAGGAGGTTCCAGTGAAAATATACCTGCATCGATGTTTTTCCGTACTTTCAGCATTTCTTGTTTGCTTTCAGGTAGCATCAGCTCAGGATCGGGGCTATGGTGATCCCGATCCTTTATGGCCTGAGTTCCCGAACTGGCATGAAAGTGCGATCCTTGAGTTAACTAACGCCTGCAGAATGGATCCTGAAGGTTACAGGGATAAATATGTGGGTAATTATTCGATACTGCTACCTCCTTCCTACCCCGTCGCGGGCCCGGTTTACTGGCAGGTAGATCTCAACAGATCCGCAAGAGCACAAGCTGCGGATATGGCACAAAACTGCGGACTTCAGCACGAGTCGTGCAATGGAGATAAGTGGACTGTCAGGATAGCTTCATATTATAAAAAGAGCGCTCCTTCTATAGCCGAAAATATTGCCACCGGGGGAACTCAGCCGCAGGAGACCATGAGGCAGTGGATTATGGATGGTAATCCGCCTGCCTCTGACAAAAGCGCCTGGGCTGGGCACAGGACAAATATTATGAGCCTCAGTAATCGTGAAATGGGGGCAGGTTACGCTTACGGTCCTGTGGAGCATAATCATTTCTGGGTGCAGGACTTCAGCGGTGGGAAACCGTCTGTTTGCTATCGCATACCATCTGCATCCCACATTTTTACTTCAAAAGATTCCATCCGTTTTATGGCCAGCTACTACGATTCACTTGACCGTGCGCCCCGTGATGCCCGGGTGACAATTGACGGGCAGAGCTTCGGCCTGACACCTCATCTGGGAACTTCCTCCAGGGGTACCTGGGCCTTTGATGCTGCATCCCGGGCTTTCTGCCGCAACTATTACTTCACTTTCACCGATAGTGACGGCAGGGAGTGGAGGTACCCCGAGTACGGGGCTCTTGTGACTTATGGAGAGGGTGAGGTATCCTATCTCTCTCCGGAAGATATGATTGTAAAGTCTGGAGGAATCCCGTACAGACTGGAAGTTCAGAAAGACGGGCCCGGTGTCAGGAAAACCGATCTGGCAGGGAGGATCATAAGATCGGGCGTGAAAAATAATGCCGCCACACAGGGTGTGAATATTCTGACAGTACAACAAAATCTTGAGGGCACTAAAAAGCTTGAAATCAGATGATTTGCCTCATCCAACTGCGATTTTCAGGTTTAAATTCCTGACAGGGGAATGTCTGAAGGGTAGGTCACCTCTGAGGTGAAAGAGGAACTTAACTCATTAAATGGACTCATGGGGAGTCTCTGGGTCACCTCTGGGGTGAAAGAGTGACTTAACTCGTTAAATGAATCCATGGAGAGTCTCTGGGTCACCTCTGGGGTGAAAGATTAACTTAATTCGTTAAATGGACACATGGAGAGTCTCTGGGTCACCTCTGGGGTGAAACATTAACTTAATTCGTTAAATGAATCCATGGAGAGTCTCTGGGTCACCTCTGGGGTGAATCATTAACTTAACTCGTTAAATTAA
>CAYLVN010000437.1:0-3106 GCA_964387115.1 uncultured Fibrobacter sp. | reverse complement strand
GGGTGAGAAACACCCCCACACGCGTGGGGAAGACGACTTGGCAACTTCTGACAGTGCCGGAACCGCAGAAACACCCCCACACGCGTGGGGAAGACAGCAAAGTATTGTTTTAATAAAAGCCTAATATACTACATATTGTTACTCTGGATTTGCACCAGTTTTCTCTTGCACCAGTTGTAAGCCATCCATCTTTACAATTTTCTTTTTAGGCTCACCAAGCCATCTGATCTTATATCCCGGCACTTGTTTCATTCTCTGAAAAATCATAAGCCCTGATTCCACTGGACAATGTTTGTGAAGAAATTCAACGACATCATCGGCAACCGAGTCTTTAATTCCTGAGATAAAAATATTTGGACGGGGCTCTATAAACCAGAGTTTCATCCTTCCCCGCACTGCTGGAGGAAGAAAATCCGCTATTACTACTAACATAGATACTATCCTTTTAAAATCGATTTGATATCTTCGCCAATACGACCAAGAAGATCGGTGTCGATGACGCGCTTTCGGAATTCTGAAGAAATCCTGCTTTTATCGTAAATACCCGCAGTATCAACTGTAAGTGCAAATGCCAGATCTATACATATATCTTCTTTGTATAAATCAGCCATGTCATAAACAAAAGGCAGCGGACTTCCTGAGTGAATAAAGCCAATATGGGGCGAATAACCCATGCTGTGTATTACCGCAGAGAGAATTCCATAGAGCGCAGCATTTGCAGAAGTTAAATAACGGTTTGTAGTGTCTCCTAATTCAAATTTCCCGGGCTGGTAAGAGCGACCTCGCCACCCAATCCCATATTTTTGTGCCTTCTCCTCGTAAAGCTGCCTCACGCGGTACCCTTCCATCCCCATCATCTCTTTAAGGCATTTGCCTTTAAGTTCTGCCGATGGAAATCTTCTGCCAAACATGTTGCGGGCCACATTCTCTGCTTTCTGTGGATCGGCAGCCAAAAGCATCTGCCTGCGTAAATTTCTGGAATCAGCATTAGGGCTCTGGCCAACTGCATAAAAAATCAGACTGTCTTCACCAACCCAGGAAACACAACAGTTTGAAGCAGCCAATACCTTGACTGCTTCATGAGTAATACTGGTTCCAGGGCCTAACAGCAATGCATTGATAGTAGCGCAAGGTATTCTAACTACATTGCAGTCACTGTCTATCCATTTGACGCTGCTATCGTCAACCTCAAGCCGCCCCCGTTCCAGATAGATGAAAGGATAACGGTCCTTAACCTGTGGAAGGTTTTCCCTTGTTATTTTTACAAATAATCTTTTGTTCATACATATATCACTGTTACTCTGCGATCCTTGTATTTTTTGATTTCACCAAATTGTAAAGGTACATCATTTAATGTAATGACATCGCCCTCCTCAGACTCTCCGTCGATTACCCGGAACTCCTGACAGAGATTTTTCTCCTGTGCTATTTCAATAGATTTTCGATAAGCATCATTTTCTGTGTCAAACACACCACGGTAAATAAAATCGGTAGGTACACAGTTTTTTCTGCCCAGAAAAAGATCGTAAACCGGACATTTCAAAGCTTCCGAGAAAGTTGCAGAAAGTTCGGATGGTATCTCTACGATTGTTGCAAACCGGGCATCCTGCAGATAATAGCGGTAAGTCAGTTTCGTTCCCCCGCCAACTGCTTTAGTTCCGTCTGATTTTTTTGGAATCAGCATTGTTGTCCAAGGATCGCTGTCATTATATCCGCTTCCAACCATATGAAAATCCCGCAACAGAGGTTCAGGTGCAACCTTAATTCGCTTGGAATCATCGGTCTGTCGGGATCGGACAAAAGAGATTACAGTGAGCCGTAACGGAGCGAGTCTTGAAAGTAACTCTGCCTGTTCTCCGGAAGCACCAAGCGCACTGAGAATCAACCCGTTGATTCCGGATTTAGTGGGAAACTTCACTGTATCACGCCTGTTAAATTTGGAATCGGCTCCCCACGATTGCAGGGGAGCTTCAAGCCACAATAAAAGAAAGTTAGTTTCCATAAGGGTGCACCTTTTCAACAGATCTTTTTACATCGCCAATAAGGTGGTCAATCGAGTAGTTCTCATCATCACCAAAGGCAAAAGAATCGATTTTGCCAAACAAAGATCCGGCCTGTTTTTCCTTCTTGAGGAGGTAATGGGAAAGAGCATATTTACTTGCTTCCAGAAAACCACCATCTCTTAATTTGACAGCGGTCTCAAATGGAACCTGAAGTCTCTGGCCTTTTCTTATGAAAACGTGTGCGTACTCCCATGCAGAAGCCCCTGATTGAGTAGCCTGCCTTGCTGCCGGTATTGCAACATATAGAGCTTTAATAAAGGCTTCTATTGCTTCCGGAAGGAACTGTCCGGCCAGATTCTCACAGAGCTGCCCGACATCCAGGCAGACATAACGATAGTAGGTTGCAGAATTAAATTCAAGACTGCCCATATGCCCCGATCCAGAAATACCTTTACGGGTAAGTTCGTCATCCAGCGCAGTAAAAAATTCTACTTCATTGGTTACTTTGTGGGTAGATATGGCATGTGCAAAAGATGCTGCAGCTTCTACGTTCATTGAAGCTGCCTGGGCAACCATTCTTCCAAAAAGAGCCACATCGAGTCCATCAACAGCAAAATTAGGTTTGCCAATAATATCAGAAACCTCTTTGGCCTGCTTTTTAGGATCTTTATTTTTTATCACTTTGTCCGGATCGAAATCTTCTTTGGCAAAGGCCTCTGCAATTTTTTTTACTTCTGAGGGACTGAGGAATAATAACGTATCGCTTTTTTCATCAGTCTTGACGGAATCATCCTGCTCAGCTTCCTTCTTGCCTTTTTTTTCTGCACCAGCACCTTTAATGAAAATCTGTTCAACTTTTGCCCCGCACTGTGCAGCCTTGGCTTCATCGGCACCCTGGTTAATGCACTCTGCTTCGATCAATGAACTTATCAGTTTTGTGCGGGTTGCCAGCGTTATACCTGAATCATGCAGAGCGAGTCGAACCTGACGCTTCCAGCACTGACTGCTGACCCGTGCCCGGGTGCTTCCTCCGATAATAGCCGTTTTTGGTGCGCCCACGTCATCCCGATTAAGACAGGTAACCGGAAAGGATTGAAGAATAT
>CAYLVN010000436.1:0-3110 GCA_964387115.1 uncultured Fibrobacter sp. | reverse complement strand
GGTGAAGAGTCATCCAGACTGGCATCGCAAAACTCTGTAAAGAGCATAACCAGAGATGATCTTTTGAAGCTTCACAAAAATATTTTAAAACCTGAAAACATTATCTTTTCGGCATCAGGCAGTTTCAAAAAAGACAGCATTATCTCTCAGATTGAGGCAACGTTCCCGAAAAAAAGCGTTCTCTCCCCAATAGATTTTCCACCTGTCGAGGTAAAACCGGCTGTCAAATGTCTGCTTGTAAACAAACCGATGTCCCAGGCATATGTGCGAATCGGACTGCCTCTGTTCAAGCGTCCACACCCTGATTACTACGCCATGTCTATCCTTAATATGATCCTGGGAGGCGGTGGATTTACATCAAGACTGGGCACAAAAATCCGCTCTGATGCCGGTCTGACCTATTCCATCTATTCACATGCGGAATCTAATTACAACTACTCCGGAACTTTCTTTATTGATTTTTACACTAAGAATTCCAGCTTCGCACAAGCCGTAGCCCTCACTATTGATGAGGTTCGTAAAATTGCGGAAACCGGGGTTACAGAAGAAGAATTGATGCATGCCAAATCCTCTCTTATAAACGAGCTTCCATCCATGTTTCGCTCTCCCTACGACATTGTATCAACCTACGCCTGGAACGAGTACTATGGAAGACAACCTGATCACTATAAGGTGTATGCTGATAAATTAAAGGCTGTTACCAGAGATGATATTATAGATGTAGCTAAAAAGTATCTTAAAACCGAAAACTTTACTTTCATCGTTGTCGGGGATACAGATGCTCTGATGAAGGTTAAGGATGACAAGTTCACTCTCTCCACAATGGAATGCAAAACTATTCCTGCAGACTCCATTCCGGCACTTCCCTGATGTAATCAGAAAGGATAATTGATGAAAATCGCAATCGTAATCCACACACAATCGGGGCACACAGCACAATTCGGACGTGCTATAGCTTCAAAATTCAACCAGAACGGTCATGAATGTGATGTATTACCTCTGCGCACAACAGGGCAGGTTTCGCCTGGATCCAGGAAATTTTCTATAAAAAATCCCCCTGATATTTACAATTACGATGCAGCGCTGTTTGGGGGGCCGGTATGGGCATTTAGTGCCTCGCCGGTCATAATGTCTTATCTGTCTGAGCTTAAAAATCTTAAAAGTAAAAAGGTAATGAGTTTTGCAACCAAAGGCCTTCCATTCTCCTGGACAGGTGCATCACGTGCTCTGAAACAGATGGATCAGGAGCTTGAAGCCTCAGGCGGAACTGTTCTACCGGGAGAGGCTCTCCATTTCTTCTTCAAAGCTAACCGGGAAAAAATGGATTCAGCTGTGGAACGTATCTTTAAAGCATTTACAGACTGATTCACTAATAAAGCGGCACGGTCACTCCCGACCGTGCTTAAAAATCACAGGTCTATTTCAAAGCACCTCATTCATTGCCCCGGTTCTGTAGCCACGTAAATCTATTGAGGCATATACAAAACCGGCTTCCCTGCAGATTTTTTCCAGCTCTTTTCTTATTTCCCATGCACGGTCCATCTCTGAGCTCTCCACTTCGATTCTGGCAAGATCCCCGTGACTGCGCACCCGAAACTGGCGAAGCCCAAGCCTTCTCAAAGCATCTTCTGCGGTTCCCACTCTGGAGAGCTTCTCGGCAGTAATCTTCTCACCATAAGGAAACCGGGATGCCAGACACGCAAATGAGGGCTTTGATGCAATCTTCAGGCCCATTTCTGCCGAATATTTCCTGATCTCCTCTTTTGTAAGTCCAGCTTCACAGAGAGGAGACACGATACCCAGCTCCGCAAGAGCTTTTCTGCCCGGACGGTAATCATTAAGATCGTCAGCATTACTTCCATCAAACACTACAGAATACCCCTCTTCAGAAGCGATCTGACAGATCTTCAGGAATAACTCGCGTTTGCAGTAATAACACCTTTGCGGTGAATTGTCTGAAAAACCGGGTATTTCGAGTTCTTCAGAAACAATAACCCTGTGCTTAAGAGCTATAGATCCGGCCAGCTCAACCGCTTCTTTCATCTCCCTGTCGGGATATGTGGCTGATGAAGCGGTAACAAGCAAAACATTATCACCCAGAACCTCTCTGGCCACTGCGGCCAGGAACATACTGTCGACTCCTCCTGAAAAGGCGATCACCGCAGAATCATATTTCAGCAGAAAATCTTTTAATTTCTTTAGTTTAGTCATTTTTCCAGCATGGACAGAAATTTGTAACTGACTTATGCATCAGGGAAGGGCAAAGTCGTTATAATCAGATCACAACACTTCACGAAAAATATGTAAAAGGCAATATTCTGTCATGATAATTCGGAATATTAGATAAAACATTGCTGCATAGCTTTGCATATGACGAGAATTTAATGTAGATTGTCTATATCTGCACAGATACTTGTTCAATCAATATCTGTGCTGTACATTTTCAGCCACATTTTCTATTCTATGCTGATTCAGGCATAGAATTAACAATGCGCATTGTCAGCATAGCTGACACAAAAGAGTAATTTTTTCATATTATGATGACCGTTTAATAACGGCCTGAGTGGAGGTTTTTTTAAAATGGAAAAAGTTTACCTCTCCAAAGATGGTTATGAAAAGTTAATTGCCGATCTTGAATTCTTGAAAACCAAGAAAAGAAGAGAGATCGCAAGCCAGCTTGATCTGGCCCGATCTTATGGAGACCTGCGTGAGAATGCGGAATACGAAGCCGCAAAACACGCTTTATCTTTGAATGAGATCCGGATCAGGGAGCTTGAAGACAAGATATCGCATGCCGAAATCATCAAGCCGGAGCTGATTCAGACCGACAAGGTATTTCTTGGTACAAAAGTCACTTTGTGGGACTTTACTTACGAGGAAGAAGTCGTCTTTGAGCTTACCGGTGTTGATGAAGCCGATCCGGCTGAAGGAAAAATTTCCGTCAGCTCACCGGTTGCTGAAGCGCTGCTTGGTCATTCTGTAGATGAAATCGTAGAAGCCAAGGCTCCCCGTGGTATCCAAAAGTATAAAATTCTTAAGATCTCCCGTTAAACAGACGTCCTGGCCAACAGCTGTAGTGCAACTGTAATGCACTGTACTCGGTGCTTTAC
>CAYLVN010000435.1:323-3119 GCA_964387115.1 uncultured Fibrobacter sp. | reverse complement strand
CTCAAAATCCAGCGGTGGCAACACCATCCCGGTTCGATTCCGGGCTTCGGCAAATACTCAAAACCGCATTTTTAAGCAAAATTAGGGCAGTTTTTACCAAATAGACTGCCTTTTTTGTTTCTTCTCCCTTTCCCGCTTTTTCCCCTTATTTCATGCCCTTTCCCGTATATTTTCGGCCAAATTACGGCACAGTCACTTGTAAACCACTTTCTCAGTGGCACAATGAAGAGTATTGAGGCACCTTCTTCATCCTCCTGGCCAGAGCTCTCAATGATCTCTTCTCCCATTCCCGCCATTGCTGATAGTGCTCAAACATCCGTTCGCATCTCTTGAATTCAGGGCCGTGAATGACATGTCTTCCGTTTTTAAGGTATGGAGGAACCGCAATGTGAAGCATCTCATGATACATCACTGCCTCAATCGCAAACTGCGGGACATCCGGATGATTGTAAACTCCGGCAATAGTAATCAGATGAAAACTGGTGCCGTCAGCGGCAACTCTGGAGCTCTGGTAAGATGTGAGAGAAGATCGGGAACCCCAACGAAGCAACGCGCGCAGAGAACCATCGAAGTATTTATCATTGATACTCTCAAAGATAGACCGTAGATCAAATTTGCAGCCCATGGTCCTCTTTTCAAGAACCTCCGGCTTTATGCTTGTACTCCGCAGCAGTGGAATATTCAATTCTTTTATATAGGATTGAATACGGTGCTCAAGATCCGCCTTTGATTTCTTGACAAGCAAAGATTCTTTTCTTCTGTCAGAAACAGGGAGAAGAGCCCAGTCAATAAGCGCCGCCTTTATCTCATCGGGGGCATTTTCCAGATAGGATGGAATGGTGAGTGTGCGATGTCCGCTCAGCCTGCTTATCTTTACATGCCAGCTCTTTCTCATGCGGCTGCTGAGAAAAACTGTCAGTCCCTTTATATTTTTGAGATCTATCACTTTATCGTACTCTGAATCCTGCTTCTCTACCAATCTTACTCCCGGAGATTAGAATATAATGAACCGGCTGTACAAAATCCTGATATTTGGCCGACTTCATGGCAATTCGTTAAGAAATACAGTAGTCAAGTGCTCATATATAATCAAACAGTAATTACGATCATGAATAAACATTATGTTATTTTTCCATAGCCGTCGTGTATTAATCAATATTTAAAATCCAGATCTATCTGGTTAAAAAAGATGAATAAAAAACGAGTCATGGTAGCAATGAGTGGGGGAGTCGACTCCTCGGTGGCAGCGTATCTTTTGTGCCGTCAAGGGCACGATGTGGTCGGTGTAACGATGTGCCTGGAGATAACCGATAAATCGGGAGTGTCACAACACTGCGGTTCGGATGCGGTCGGGGATGCCCGGAAAATTTGTGATATCCTTCAAATTCCCCATCATGTGCTTGATCTTTCGGCAAAGCTGTATTCAGATGTCATACAGGATTTTATCGATCAGTATGCAGAAGGACGCACACCTAATCCCTGTGTGCGCTGCAACCGGCTCCTGAAGTTCGGATCACTACTTGACTATGCCCAATCATGCGGTTTTGATTTTATAGCCACTGGTCACTATGCCGGAATCACTTTGCATGAAGGAAGACCGGTTCTGTGCCGTCGTATTGACGATCCCAAAGATCAGACTTACTTTCTCTACAGCATCCCTTCATCAAAACTCGACAAGGTCATTTTTCCACTTTCAGGACTCAAAAAACAGCAGGTAAGAGAAATCGCTCAGGATGCCGGCCTTCCGGTGGCATCAAAACCGGAAAGTCAGGAGATCTGTTTTGTTCCCGACAACAATTACAGGGCCTTCCTGAGGAAATACGAATCGTTTGATTCAAAACCCGGCGATTTTGTCAATCTCAGGGGTGAGATTCTTGGTACCCACAGGGGAATCAGCGATTATACAGTCGGGCAGAGAAAAGGCCTGGGAATAGCATCCGGAAAACCGCTTTACGTTCTTTACATCGATAAGGAACATAACCGTGTCGTTCTGGGTGACAAAGATGAGCTTGGAGCCGAAGCTCTCATAGCTGCCGATGTCAACCTGCTCATGAATGAAATACCGGAGCAGATCACAGCCAAAATCCGCTATTCCCAGCATGATTTCCCGTGTAAAGCAAGGGTCGGTACCGATGGAAAACTGGAGGTAAGGTTTGAAAAGGCTCAGGATGCAGTGACTCCGGGACAGTCAGTTGTGCTCTATAAGGGTGAGCTTGTGGTCGGGGGAGGGATTATCGAGAAGGCAGTAAGATGAATGTTATAATTGCCAAAACTGCCGGTAGCTAAAAAGACTATTGTGGTCTCCCGGATGCAACATGGGCTTAGGAATGTTTGTTTTGAACTCTTGCTTAACTCCTGTCTTTTAACTTGCAACTTGTGACTTGTGACTTTTAACTTGCTACTTGTGACTTGCTACTTCCAATACCTGCACTGCCGCAATTATCACCTTATCTAAATCTTCCTTTGAATGAGCCCGGGAGAGAAAAGATGCCTCAAACTGGGACGGAGCGAGATAAAAGCCCTTGTCAAGCATTCCGTGGAAAAAACGACCATAGAGTTTTGTGTCTGATCTGCGTGCCGAGTCGGCATCTGTGACTTCCTCGCTGTTAAAGAACAGTGTCATCATGGAACCGGCACGGTTCAGGGTTGCCTTTACTGCGGCAGCTCTGCAGCCCTCAAGGAGCCCTTCAGCCAGATAGGCTCCGTTCTGTTCGAGCTTTTCATAAAAGTCGGATGTAGAGCAGATTTGCTTGAGTGTGGCTAACCCAGCACTGATTGAAAGAGGATTCCCGGAAA
>CAYLVN010000435.1:0-313 GCA_964387115.1 uncultured Fibrobacter sp. | reverse complement strand
TCCGCTGGGGGCGACGAGCTCCATTATCTTTCTGCTTCCGCCATAAGCTCCCACCGGAAGCCCGCCACCGATAATTTTGCCAAAAGTTGTCAGGTCTGGCTTTATGCCGTAAAGTTCCTGGGCGCCTCCGGATGCTACCCTGAAGCCGGTCATTACCTCATCGAATATAAGAATACTTTTATCCGATTCGGTAAGCTCTTTTAAGCCTTGAAGAAATTCCGGGCGGGGGAGGATCACTCCCATATTGCCAACTACAGGCTCCACAATGACAGCCGCAATTTCAGGAGCGTATTGTCCGATGGCTTTTTCAAGC
>CAYLVN010000434.1:0-3135 GCA_964387115.1 uncultured Fibrobacter sp. | reverse complement strand
TTTGCGCATGTCTGAGCTGCCTCTTCATAAGATACATCGACTTTTGGCAACTGACTTTTTTTATTGGGCCACTCATAGGAATCTATACAGAATTTTCCGTTTTCAATCAACTGCATGCCATCCGGACAGATTATTACCCGCGTGGTGTCCAGTGCAGAAATGCTGTCGGAATCGGTTACTTTCAAAATTGCATCAGTATAAGACACAAACGCATGCTCGACAGTTCCGTTTTCGGAAGATGACCAGTCAAAAGTTCCATCAGCATCAAAATCCCATTCATACCTGATTATTTTCCCGTCAGCATCTGACCCTGATCCTTCAAGCAATACTTTTCTGTTCTTTTTAGAAATAATATCTTCACCGGCTCTGGCCACAGGTGGCTTATTTGTGATTTCGACTATCGCGGAATCGCTTACCTTCATACCGTCATCGGTTTCAGCCGTAAAGAACACAACGTGCCTTCCGGATCTGGTAAATGTAAAAGTCGCTCTGCCGTTCTGTTTAGATATGCTCTCAGGTTTTTTATCACCATCTATATCCCACATGAACGCAACCACCCTGCTGTCGGGATCTTCAGCTGATCCTTCCAGTGTCATGGGTGAATTGATTCGTGCTCTGTAGGGTCCGCCTGCTTCAACTCTGCAGGGTGTATTGACAACCACCACTTTTTTTGATTTCTTCCCGATTTGTCCTTTCTGGTCCTCAGCACGGCAGATCACCATGTAGACACCTGCTTTCTCAAATACATGAAAATGCCTGCCACTCACCGATTTCGTTTCAAACAGAGTATCATTGTCAAAACTCCAGTAATATTTTACAATCGGGTATTCCGAAGCAGCTTTGCAGATAAAAACCACAGTATCTTTTATGTGAGTGGTGTCTGGAGATTCAATTGATTCGATTTCGAATTCCCTGGTAATAAAAACAGATGCAGAATCAATTCCAGTCTGACCGTGACTATCTTTAACCTGCATAAAGATTTTATATTGCCCTGGTTTTTTCCAGATATAAGAGATCTTTTTTTCCTTGAGGAAGTTGCCCCCGGAAGGCAGATCCCAGTTACCATCCCCGTTTGTATCGAACCTGACCATAAGGGCACCGGTTGAATCTTCTGAGTCATCCGATTCTCCGGCATCAAGCAGAATTTTTGTTTCAGCATTCCCATTTGAGGGGGTTACCTTGAGTCTGGCTCTTGGTGGGGCATTGACAACCAGGGAACGTGATGCTCTGGCTGTATTCCCCAGAACATCCATTATCTCCACGGTTATTTTTCTCTCACCCTCTTTTGCGATTGAATACTCATTTATTACAGAGGACGAGCTGAATTTGCCTGAGGCCGGATAATCAAATCTGCCATCGCCGTCAAGATCAAAACGATAAGAAAGTCCTTTGAAGATAACAGCTTCTGAACGCAGTGGAGATGCCGAAATCCGAAACTTTTCCCCGGGCTTTGCAATTCGGGGGATATCAAGAGTGACTGCGAGTCCGGCCGAAATGATCAATGTGTATTCAAAGTCACTGAACTGCGAATCGGTATCCATAGCTCTTATCAGTATTTCGGCCTTCCCGGCAGAGCTGGGCCGGTAATGGATTTCACCACTGAAAGCATCTATATCCATGCCCTGGGGACCCTTTACAAGCTGGTAGTTGATATTTCTTCCCTCCGGATCGGATGCTTCGATGGTGTCCACCAGAAGCTCACCTGCCATGCAGATATCTCTGGGAATTTTTCTCCATTCCGGTGGCAGATTATCGCCCTGAGGTGTCTCAACTATGCAGCCAGTACTGACAAGCACTCCATCAACAAGCGATCCACCCACCCAGTTTCTCAGCTCTGCGATGTCCGTTTCTGAAGGGGGAAGCATCTGTCCGGGTGATGATTTCTGTACAAGATATCTTGTACAGGGAGTAAGCAGCGTTGTTTGCCCGTCTTCGCCATGAAAAGAAGCTGTGCCTGAAAGAGTAAATACTGAAAGAGAAGTAATCTCAGGAGCATATTTTAAATAAACCTGAGCATCAGAAACTCGAACTTGTCCAGCTTCAGTCATGAAAATAAAAGAGGTTGTTTTTCCACTGGTATCGGGCTGAATAAAATGAATATCACCCCTCTCAAAATACAGAGGAATTTCAGTATTTTTATTTCTGGAACCGAGACTCAGTACTGTGTTCTTATTGAGATAAAAACCGGCACCACTGCTGGTTGTAAGTTTTACTTTTGCATTTGCCGACAGTGAAACTGTATCATTTTCTTTCAGACTGGAGCGACTGGACAAAGGTGCTTTAGAACCGTTTCTTATAAGCCACGCATCACCTATAACAACAGATACTGACGGGATGCTCAGGGAATCGTTTTTTGAGCAGGACAAAAACAGACCCGCAGTGAACAGCAAAGAGACTGTTACCTTCACTGACATCTTCATCTATCTCTCCGGTTGTAAAGAAAGCTCGAATTTATCTGAGGAGTAAAGCCGGATTCGCGCATTCATTCAAGCGGTTCTGGCCATTTCAAGTTAAATTTTACCGCATGAACTAAGGCAAGTCAAGCGAAGAGATCTGAGCGAGGATAAAAAATGTCATGAAATGGCTTCAGAGGCCCTGCCCCATCGACTTTGCGAATCCATGACTTAAATCTTCAAGTACACTTTCTGAGTTATAAAAGCCGGTTTTGATTTTTTCTCTGATTTGTTCAAGCAACACTGTTTTAGTTGATTCCATGTTGCTTATTTCTACTGTATCGTTAACAGAAAAAATCTCTTTTCTGGTTTGTGTATGGGAGGCTTTCTTCAGCGTGAGTTTAGCTTCAGGTTCAATTGAAGAGTAATGTCCTAATCCCTGGACGTACATAATTAGATCCCTCTAAAGTTAAATGCTTTTTTGACGATAATAATAGAGTAAGGATTTGCCGTTTCTCCTGACCTTATTCTCCTGGACAAAAACTTTGCCGTTTTTGTCTTTTTTTTTCTTTTTTCCTTTTTTCCTTTTTTTCCCTCTACTTTATCTCCTATTCCTTTTTATCGGTACACTTACCTGAAGACTTTAGTTTTTTTTTCATAAAAAAAAGATCGAACGTTCATACCAGAAAGGCTTTCAGGCGTCTTGATCTTATCACCTTGTCGATAAGACCTGCAACGTCTT
>CAYLVN010000433.1:1364-3145 GCA_964387115.1 uncultured Fibrobacter sp. | reverse complement strand
CTAATTATTCTGGTGAAATTCCAGGCTTTTTCAGACTGTGCTTTCTCTTTAATCGCACAAAAACATTACCGGCCTTGCATAATCCTTGGTACTGTGTTCTCGCTTCAGCTCTCTTTATGGTACACCTCAGCAACTCATAGTTTAGAAATTAACCTTATCAATAAAACCGGCCTTAGTGCCGGTTTTCAATCAGTCATACTCACATTTAATTTTATTTGTAAAATAACTCACTTAAGCTCTCTAATAGTAAATTTCACGCTTAAACAGTTATAATTGTCATTATTATTGTTAATAAGAGCTGGAGAGCAGCACCATCCTTAAGTAAGTAATTGCCCAGTTCTATGTGGAAACAGCCGCTGGTTTCTGAAAAAGTGAATGAAGAGGCCTGAATAACTGAATAAGCTGTTCTCTCCAGAAAACGATGTACATCAGGAAATAAGCAGTAATCCCAAACAGGGAACCGACAGAAAACAGCATTATGCTTCCATTCAAAGAACTTCCGGGAATCAGCTTTGATATTGTCAATATAACGACAAGCATTACCATACCGGATATAAATGACGGAATCAGAAGCTTTACATACTGGACCAGACTTACCGCAAACAACTTCCGGTTTATAGCAATCACAAATGGCATTATCAATGCGGCCCTTATCAGCAATGCCCAGCACACACCAGTCAACCCGAAGTTTACACCCAAAAAAACAGCGGCGATCATGGTGACCGCCATTGCCACTGCCCATATCATCCGGAGTTTCACGGTTCCAAGCGAGATCCAAATCATTCCCGGATAACTGGACAGAATATAAAGTGCCCCTGCAACCGCCATAATCCTCAGTGGTGCAGCAGCCCCTAACCACACAGTATCGTGGCGAAATGCCCCCAAAATGTTCAGAATCTCTTCAGGTAAAGCAAACACTGCCGCAAAAAAAGGCATCGATATGGCACTGATAAAGATAGTAAGCTGCTGAAAGCCGCTGCTTACCTTTTCCTTATCCTGCTGAACCCGGGAAAAAGCAGAAATCAAAACCTGTGAAAATACTGCGACAACTGCTACCCTTGGCAGCATACCAATATCAAAAGCCAATCCATAGATTCCAACCGCGAATTCGCCAAAGAACCTGCCGATCATTATTGCATCGAAGCTGTTGGTAATGTAGTCTATTACTCTCTGAAAGACCATGCTGAAGCCTACCACCCACAAAGATTTTGCGGCTGACAACTTAAAATAATTACCTTTCGGGAAACCACAGAGCAGAATCAGAATCAGTGAAGAAACAGCATTAAAGCAAAGCACACTTGATACAAGCGACCACACGCCATATCCTGAAAAGGCCAGTACAAGCGCCAATGTCGAACTGGCCAGCGCTGCAATAACCTCAACCGCAGCAATTGCCTTGAACTGCATCTTTCTTTGAAGGACAGAACGCTGCACAACCGAAAGCCCCCCTAACGGCAGCGCCAGGCACCCTACCCTTATCAAATCTGTCAGAAGCGGCACGCGAAACCAGGCAGAAATAACAGGCGCCCCGAAATACACCGCAGCATACATTATCAGCCCTGAAAAAAATGTCAGTGTAAAAGCCGCTGAGGTCTCATCCCTGCTCAAAGATGATTTCTGTACAACTGCTACAGAAAACCCGAGCTCAACCAGCATATTCACTATTGCTAAAACAATTGTAATATATTTCATCAACCCGAAATCTGAAGGCGTAAGAAGATTAATCAGCAGGTAGTAGACAAAGAAAGCGTAACCGTGGCGAACGGCTTTGGCAATCAGCA
>CAYLVN010000433.1:0-1354 GCA_964387115.1 uncultured Fibrobacter sp. | reverse complement strand
AGCATTAATACACTTGATCTGGCGGTTCGTGAAGCAATACCGGTTGTGACAGCATCTTGTGACATAATACAAATATACACTTAAGCCAGCAATTTCCAGCCTGAGTCCTTTCAGCCCAGTCAGTTTCAGTCAGGTGAATTTTGGAAAACACCCGTTAATCTGTTATTTTTGGATTGATTCAACTTAAATCAAGCAAAATCCAATAATAATGAGAACCTTTTTAAAATCTGATAGAGTATTTGCCTCCTGGCTCATCACAAATTTCTGCAATTTCCACTGCTCATACTGCTATGGCGGTTCATCTGATAAGATGGAAGAGAAGTGGGATATCCCTGCAATGATAAAAACACTCAATCAAACAGGCCAGAAATGGTGCATGGGAATTACCGGCGGCGAGCCATTTGCCTACCCCGGTTTTGTAGAGATCTGCAGTCAGTTTGTACAAAATGATATTACACTTTATATTGATACCAATCTCAGTATCGAAAAGAAAGTCCTCCAATTCGCAGAAATAATACCGGCTTCAATGGTGGAAAATTTCTACATCTCTCTTCATATCGAAGAACGGGAACGGCGCAACGGAGTAGAAAGCTTTATCCGGACTGTAAATGTACTGAAGGAAAAGGAAATTCCTTTTCAGGTTAATTATGTACTCGATCCCCGCCTTCTGCACCGTTTTGAGAGGGATTTCGACTTTTTCCAGTCAAAAGGCATCACTCTTCTGGCCAAACCCTTTAAAGGGGTCTACAAATTTAAGCCTTACCCTGAATCATACTCGCGGCAACAACGGGAACTCATTTTAAAATCAAGCCCTGATGCTTTCAGGCGAACTCTCTTTTATCCCGGAGATGCCTGTTGCGAAGCAGGTAAATCTCTGGTGCGAATAGCATCGGACGGTACTGTGACAAGATGCGTTGGTGATCACACATCCCTGGGCAGTATATATTCCGGTTTTTCGCTGATGAAAGAGGCTGCACCCTGTAGGGCACCGTTTTGCTCTTGCTTTGGGTGGGACCTTATTGCAGATGAAGAGAAAAAAGAGCTTGTTAAAAAAGGTCTGGCAGATAAAATTGCGCTTAAGCCTCTGCTAAGAAGATATGCCGGTTACCATTGGAGGGTATTAAAAAAATTCCTGAGCAAATAGTTTCTTCATCGATGGGAATTGCAATTTTAGCCGCTTTCATTTAACCTCCGGTATGACAATTATCATACTTTAATAATTGCGTACTGCATAATCAAATACTTAGTGATCAGAGCTCAGAAAACTACAGCGGAACTATCACCGGGAAATTAATGACAGTTCCTGGAAGCAGTTTCTCCAGATCCAGATCTCTGTTTAGTTTACGCAGCAACC
>CAYLVN010000432.1:0-3191 GCA_964387115.1 uncultured Fibrobacter sp. | reverse complement strand
AAGACCGGCGTCTTCGACGGGCTGGAGCGAAAGAGGGAACGCCCTCTTCTTAAAATTCCTTAATCTTGTGTATTACTTGTATTGGGAACGCCCTCTTCTTAAAATTCCTTAATCTTGCGAATTACTTCGAAATGGTCGTGGTTGTCACTTTCCGAAAAGCTTGAAATAATCCGGCAGTCTCTTTACATCATTAAAAGTGACAAAAAGAAACAGCATCAGGAAAAACAGTATGGCAATCTTGTTTATCACCATCTGTGTTTTTACCTGCAAAGGTTTCCTGCGGATCGCTTCAAGTATAAGAAACAGCAGCAGACCTCCGTCTGTAATAACCAGCGGAAGAAGGTTCAGCACAGCCAGGTTTATCCCGATAAGTGCCATGAAGTTCAGTATGGGAGAGAGACCCTGAAGCGCCATGAAACCAGATGCAGGAATTATGCCCAGGGGCCCTGAAAGATTGTTCGCAGAAACCTTCTGTGATGCCAGCTTCCCGATTACATCAAAAATCATGGTTGTGTATTCCCACGACTTGTCCAGCCCCTTCTGCATCGCAACTGCAGGTGTGTACCTGACTTTCCTTGCTTCCCCTTCACTTACTCTTATTCCTATAAGGTAGCGCTTCGTCTCCTTATCAAATTTAGGGGTCATTTCCATGGAGACAAAGTCACCGCCACGCTTGACCTGAAAAAGAAGCGGCGTTTCTGCATTGTTCTTTGAAACAATCTCCATCAACTGAAACCATGAATGGATCTTCTGACCATCTATGGAAACTACAGTATCTCCGGACTTCATGCCTGCTTCGGCAGCCGGGGATCCCTTATTTACATCCGCTATGATAGCCGGAAGCGGCGGAAGAACTCCTCCGGTAGGGTTTTTAGGCAGTGCACCACTGCTGTTGTCCATCTTCAGCACCGCTGTACCCTGATCGCTTCCTCTGAAATATTCTAAACTGTACTGCTGCTCCTGCTGTGCAAATGCTGTCTCGATATCTTCCCAGGATTTTACAACTTTACCGTTAATCGAGATAACACTGTCACCAGCCATAAGTCCGGCACTTCTGGCCGCAGAGCTGTCAGACACAGCCCCTATCACCGGACGATCGTAATAAAGAGGCTTGTCAATTCCCCACATGTAAACAACCCAGAGCATAAGTATTGCGGTTACAAAATTCGCTGCCGGTCCTGCAACAGCCACAATTGCCCTCTGCCAGACCGGTTTTGATGTAAAATCCCCAGGTTCACCAGATCTGGGCTCCTCCGGGTTCTCACCGGCCATCTTCACATATCCACCAAAAGGAATAGAGCTTAAACGATACTCTGTACCTTTCCAGGTTTTCTTCAGAATTGGATTGCCAAACCCCAGAGAAAAGGCCAGCACCTTTATCCCGAATGACTTGGCCGCCAGAAAATGACCCAGTTCATGAACAAAGACCAGTATGCCTAAAACGAGCAAACCCAGAACTACTGATAATGCGCTAACTAACATTTATTACCTTTTGATAGAAAATCGTTTAAAACTGTTTCCCGGATCTTCCGGTCTGTCTCTTCTATTATTTCACAGCAATCAGCAGGCTCAGGCTTATGGCTGTGCAATGAGTATGCCACTATCTCTGCTATCTGATTGAAAGTGATCTTTCCATTTAAGAACGCCGCCACCGCCATCTCATTTGCCGCGTTCACCACTACCGGAGCAGTCCCCCCTGCCTCACCTGCCTCAAGACAAAGCTTCAGACAGGGAAAACGATCCAGATCCGGATCCGCAAACTCCAGTCTCCCTATCTCCGGAAGCGACAAACGCCTGCCGCCTATCGGAAGCCTCTGGGGATAGCCAAGTGCATATTGGATCGGAAGCTCCATGTCCGGAAGTCCCAACTGCGCCATTATCGCTCCATCATGAAACTCCACAAGTGAATGAATAATAGATTGAGGGTGTATCCAGACCCGCAAACGCGAATAGGGAAGAGAGAACAGATGATGCGCCTCGATTACCTCAAAACCCTTATTCATCAATGTTGATGAGTCTATCGTTATCTTGGGCCCCATCAACCAGGTAGGATGATTCAATGCCTGAGTTGGTGTTATTGATTTAAAACCCTCAATCGGAAGATTACGGAATGGCCCCCCCGATGCTGTAAGAATTATAGATTCAACTGTGGATCTCTCTACCCCCGACAGGCACTGAAGTATCGCGCTGTGCTCACTGTCCACCGGAAGCAGTTCTCCTTTTCCCTTCGCAAGAAGACTCCTTATATAATCGCCTCCGATTACAAGACTCTCCTTATTGGCCAGCGCCACCCGTCTTCCTAGCTCAAGCGCAGCTATCGTAGGCCTGAACCCGACTGCCCCCACTAAAGAATTGAGTACGATTTCGCAATCAGTTTCCTTCACTATTTCTTCAAGACTGCCCCACACCCGCACAGATGATCCGAATTCGTTTCTGATCCTCTCAGCTCCCCGGGGATCAGCACAGTAAACATTCTGGGGATTGAACTCTCTTATCTGAGAAATGAGTTCATCAACTCTTTTTCCGGCAGCCAACCCGTTTACTTTAAATCGGTTTGCGAACCTTCTGATACAATTAAGTGCGCTTGTCCCGATAGAGCCGGTAGACCCCAGCAGCAATATTCTAGACTGTGAAATATCCATTTGTTACCCGAAAAATCTGCTTACCAGATAAGCAAAAAGCGAAAGTACAGGAGCGGTAAAAAAAACTGAATCGAATCTATCAAGAATGCCCCCATGACCTGGAATTATGTCTGAAGCATCCTTTACACGGAAATACCTCTTCATTAAAGAGACCAGAAGATCCCCAAGCTGTGCAAAAACCCCTATTAACACTCCCAGCACTATACCCAGCCATGGAGGATAGGAAGGGTTGGCAAGATACCACCACCCTATACCGCTGACCAGCACCGATGCTGTAAGGCCGGCAACACTGCCTTCAACCGTTTTATTCGGACTTATACTGCTGAAATGCGTTTTGCCGAAAAGAGATCCGAAAATGTAAGCAGCAGAATCACACATAAATATCGCCGCTATTACTATGACTATGCCAACCTGGGAAAGCATCTGGTGGTCCGGATGAATAAACAGCGACTGAAAAGGTTCCCTGTACAAGCTCAACAATGATGTACCCGCAATAGAAAGGAATGCTATTCCACTGAAAAACAGACTCGCCCTCACCCAGCGCTTCCT
>CAYLVN010000431.1:0-3208 GCA_964387115.1 uncultured Fibrobacter sp. | reverse complement strand
TGGAGACGGTTCTCAAGGAGATCGGGGTTCCTTGTGTTCTGAAGCAGCCCGACAGTGCCTTTTCCCAGGGAGTGCTGAAAGTTGACACTGAAGAACAGTTCATGACCGAGGCCAGCAGGATGCTTTCCAAGTCGGATCTTGTAGTCGTTCAGGAGTATGTGCCGACTGATTTTGACTGGAGAGTGGGGATCTTTGATCACAAGCCTCTTTTTGTGTGTAAATATTACATGGTTAAGAATCACTGGCAGATAATAAAGCGGGATTCGATCGGTCGCAAAAGGGAAGGACGTTTTGAGACACTTCCTGTTGAGCTTGCTCCATATCAGGTGGTTAGAACAGCTCTGAAAGCCGCTAATCTTATCGGAGACGGGCTTTATGGAGTTGACATCAAGCAGATAGGCAAGAACTGCTATGTAATGGAAGTCAATGATAACCCCAATGTCGATGCAGGCATAGAGGATCAGGTATCAAAAGGCACACTCTACGAACGTATAATGGAAGTTTTCCTTCGGAGAATTCTGAGCAGTAAAAACGGGCCGGGATACTACTAGAATGAATATTTAAGAATAAGAGTGAATGGATAATGGAACTATTTGAAAAATACGGTATAGAGCTGGAGTATATGATTGTTGACCGTGACACCCTCAAGGTGCTTCCGGTTACAGACAGGGTAATCGAGAAAGCCGGCGGTGAGATCACCGATGAGCTTCCAAGAGGAGAGATCTCCTGGTCAAATGAGCTTGTACTCCATGTAATAGAATTTAAAACTGCATCTCCGGCTTCCTCGCTTGGTAACCTGAGTAATCATTTTCAGGGTGCCATAAACGATGCCAACTCTATACTCAGAGAGATGAACGGACGCCTCCTTGGGGGCCCGATGCACCCCTTTATGGATCCCTTTACAGAGATGCATCTCTGGCCGCATGCCTATAATGCCGTTTATGAAGCCTTTGACCGGATTTTCTCCTGCAAAGGCCACGGGTGGGCCAATCTGCAGAGCATGCATATCAATCTTCCCTTCGCAAATGATGAGGAATTCGGGAGGCTGCACGCTGCAATACGAATGGTGCTTCCGATCATACCTGCACTCTCGGCCGGATCTCCTGTTGCCGATGGATTGATAACGGGATTTGCCGATACCCGCATGGAGGTTTACAGGCACAATTCAGAAAAGATAGGTTCCATTACAGGTGATATCATTCCGGAACCGGTTTTTACTCCTGCGCAATACCAGGAAAAGATACTGAACCGCATCTATAAAGATCTGGCTCCTTTTGACCCCGATGGAATTCTTCAGGAAGAGTGGGTAAATGCCAGAGGGGCTATCGCCCGGTTTGACCGCAATGCGATAGAAATTAGGGTGATCGATGTACAGGAAACACCTTTTGCGGATCTGGCAATAGCGGCGGCGGTCACAGGTGCTGTGAAACTGTTTATGGATGAGGAGCTGTGTTCTTATACAGAACAGAAAAACAGCGGCTCTGAGCCGCTTAAAAAGATTATTTTAGACACCATTAAAGATGGTGAAAATGCGGTAATAACTGATGAATTATACCTGCATGCTCTTCAGATCCGGGATGTGGCTGTTTCAGCTAAAAGAGTATGGGAGCACCTTATTGAGAAACTGCTGCAAAAACAGGAAAAATGGATCTCACCATTTCTTCCATGCATTGATACTATTCTTAAAGAAGGTACTCTCTCTTCAAGGATAACTCATGCACTGGGGGCAAATCCAGGCCGGGAATCAATTGACAAAGTCTACCGTGAGCTGGGTGATTGCCTGGAGAGCGGCAGGATGTTTTTGCATCATCACTGAAAAGAAGGGGGGAATGCGTGTTTTTAAGAAAGAGAAAATGGGCATGGCAGGCTTTAAAATCGCTTCTTTTAACTGCGGTATTTTACCGCTTTGCCCGTTTTTTCATGAAAATGGCTGAGAAACAGGTGCCTAAGCCGAAAAAGAAAAAAGCTGCAAAAGTTAAGATATGAATTCTGTCCGTTGATAAATAATTTACTCTCCAGTCAACCTCTCCTCCTTGCGTTCCTTGAAGTTGATTACGAATTTGGAATCCATTCTTTCTATCTCCTGAAAAAACCCTTCAAAACCAGCTTCAATAAAGCTGCTTTTTATCTTTTCATATTCTTCAGGATTCAGAGTGGTATTTATTTCCGGAAAACGTGAGGCTTTGTAAAGAGGCCGGTACTGGGCCATCAGGCTGATTGTAATATCAAGAGGATCGAAATTTTCTTTAAGGAAGGAGAGTACTTCTTCACTTGATTGATAATTTTCCGGCAGTACAAGATGACGGATACAGACCCCGCGTCGGGCTATTCCGGAACTGTCTGTCTTAAGCGGGCCGACCTGGCGGAACATCTCTTTTACAGCCTTCTGATTTACCTGCGGGTAGTCTGCCGCATGTGAATACTTTTGAGCCGGTTCACTTATTCCATATTTCATGTCAGGCAGATATATGTCAACTATTCCATCAAGCATGGAAATTACACGGGTGGTTTCGTAACCGCTGCAATTATAAACGACAGGGATATACAGCCCGTTCGCTGAGGCTTCTTTCAGGGCGCGAATTATCCATGGGAGAAAATGTGTCCAAGCTGCTGAAGGTGAATCATTTTGGAAGCCAGCAGTGATGTAGAATATTTTGTTCCCTCTTTTTCATGGGAGATCTGATAGTTCTGGCAATAGCAGCATCTGAGTGTGCAGTGGGAAAAGAACACCGTACCGGAGCCCTCAGTTCCGGAAATCGGCGGCTCTTCGCCATGATGCGGGAAGATGCTTGAGATGATGAGTCCTGTCGGGGCGCCGCAGTACCCTCTTTCACCTTCGAATCTCTTGACACCGCATAAGCGGGGACAGAGACGGCAACTCCGTGCCTCATCATCGATCCGTTCAATGTGTTCCTCCCAATCCTCATCGGAAAGGTATGTGTAGGAGCCGGCTATCTGGGTCATAATGGTTTCCTGTGAGGTTCAGCGTTCAAAGGTTCAACGTTCAGGGTTCAGAGGTTCAGAGGTTCAGAGGTTCAGAGGTTCAGAGGTTCAGAGGTTTTCAGGATTAAGAAGGCTTTTTATTAATCGCCCTTTCAGCTCCTAAACCGTTGTGTGCATTAGCCTTCAGAACAGGAATAAACCTCTTCACTCTTACTCTTAACTCTTAACTTGTGACTCTTAACTTGTGACTTGTGACTTGTGACTT
>CAYLVN010000430.1:0-3211 GCA_964387115.1 uncultured Fibrobacter sp. | reverse complement strand
CATGATGGCGTTGTATATATGTATGTCGGCCATGATTCATCGGCTGCCCCCAATAACAGTTATTTGATGCGATATTACAAGTGCTACTCCTCTACAGATATGGTGAACTGGACTGATCATGGAATTGTCCTGCCGACAAAGTCGATATCCTGGTCTGGAGGAGAAGCCAATGCCGCTCATGTCGCCAGCCGCAACAACAAGTTCTATTATTATACATCGACTAATACCTCAGGTGGAATTGCAATCGGGGTTGCAGTTGCAAATAGCCCTTTGGGACCGTTTATCGATATCGGAAAGCCGCTTGTTACTGCCAGTCAGATGAACGGATGCAATGCGACTCATAGCTGGCGAGGTCTTGATCCGACAGTATTTATCGATGATGATGGACAGGCGTACCTTTACTGGGGAAATAATGTTTTATACTGGGTCAAGCTAAATGAGGATATGATTTCAACAAACGGTACGATCAGTTGTCTGGATTCAAAGAATGCGGCTTTCGGGCCGGACTTTGAGGAAGCACCGTGGGTTTACAAAAGAAACAGTATCTATTACCTGGTTTATGCATCGGGATTTCCGGAAAGTATTGGCTATTCCACAAGCTCAAGTCCCACAGGGCCCTGGACCTACAAGGGGAAGATAATGAATACTCAACCCAACGGGGTCAGTAACACTATTCATCCGGGAGTGATTGATTTCGCTGGAAATTCCTATTTCTTCTATCATAATGCCGGTCTGCCCGGGGGAGGCAGTTACAAACGGTCGGTATGCATAGAGCAATTTGTATACAATGCTGACGGCACTATTCCTCTTATCAGGGAAACCGCCGGCGGGGTAGTCGATGGTGTCGGTAATCTCAATCCTTATGATACTATTCAGGCCGAAACGATCTGCTGGGGATCAGGTGTGGAAACAAAACCCTGCAGTGAGGGCGGGCTTATGGTTACCTCAATTTCCGATGGTGATTACATCAAAGTAAAGAGCGTCGATTTTGGCCTGGGGGCATCAGGATTTGAAGTGAGGGCCGCCAGTGGTTCCTCAGGCGGAACTATAGAACTGCGCCTTGGAAGCCAGAATGGTACTCTGGCTGGTACCTGTAATATCGGTGGAACCGGGGAATGGACCAGATGGCAGACTTTTCAGTGTGAAATTAACAACTGCACTGGCATAAAAGATCTATTCTTAGTCTTCAAAGGTACTGCTGAACCTTATCGGCTTAACTGGTACAGATTCACAACAGTTACAGACGCCCGACAGATTAATACCCGGCAGGGAAACCAGAATTTCAAGGTCGGTATTTCAAAAGAGAAATTCTTTGTTACACCATCAGGCAATACTAGCACTTACAGCCTGTCAGTGTATACACTTGCCGGACAACAAATTTTAATCAGAAATGGTATTCAGGGGATCTCTGAAATACCTGTAAAAACAAGAGGCGTCTATTTAATAAACATTAATTATGATGGACATACTCAACAGAATGTGATTTCAGCTTATTAAATGTTAATTCTATCATTCAATTAACTTATAGCCGGAAATGGTTACCATTATCAAAATATGTGTAATTCCTGATAGATAACATAAACTGTATTTAACTAATTTTCAGTTTACGTCAAGTCTATCAGAAAAGGGATGTAAAAATGCGCAAACTTCATTATCATTGTTTTATCACTCTGGTCATAATTGTTAATGTTTTGTGTCCCTCGCGGATATTTGCCCAATCATCTGCCGATTCGATCAAACACTGGGTCGGTACCTGGGCCTGTGCACCCTATGCTGCAGGAACAAATACTCCTCCATCGCCAGGCCTGACCAATAATACCTTCAGACAAATAGTCAAAGTTTCAATCGGTGGAGATACATTGCGTGTAAAGTTTTCCAATGTTACATCCCCAAGTGCGGTAACAATGAATTCTGTAAACATTGCAGCCTCAAAGGGCGGAAGCATCATTGATGCTGCTACCATGAAAAATTTGAGATTTAACGGCAGTACATCGGTAACTGTAAATGCAGGATCCGAAATAGCCTCAGATCCGGTTGCGTTTAATCTGATACCGGGCATGAATCTGGCAATTACCATCTACTATGGCCAGTGCCAGACTTCTCCTGACATGACTCATCATTACGGATCACGTACCGATTCCTACATTCTCTCCGGTGACAAGACATCTTCAAGCGATTTCAACGGTGCAACAAGCATTGAGCGCTGGTATACCATCTCAGGGATAGATGTCCTGGCGCCTCTTTCGACCTTTACAGTTGCTGCTATAGGCAACTCTATCACAGATGGTTACGGGGTACATAATGGACCTCCGAATAAGTGGACCGACTTTTTTGCACAGAAGCTGCTTTCCAATGATGTTACAGCACAGATTGGTGTTCTCAATATGGGTATCGGAGCTACTACAGTACTGGGCAATGGGCCTACTACCGGTGTAAGCCGTTTTCAGAAGGATATTCTTGAACAACCCGGTGTTAAGTGGATAATCTGCCTTTATGGGACCAATGATATTGGTAAGCTTAATGGTGCTTCTGCGGCAATGTCCAAAGCCAATGATCTTATCAATACGTTCAAGGACTGGGCAAAAAAGGCTCATGAGAAAGATATAATAATTTACGGCGGCACTATTACGCCGTTTAAAGGGCATGAATACTATACTGTCGATGCCGAATCATGCAGAAAAGCCGTGAATAATGCAATACGCAGCGGAGGAATCTTTGACGGTGTTATCGATTTTGATCGAATAATTCGCGACCCGGCCGATACAACAAAGATGCGGGCCGATCTGAGGAATGACTGGCTGCACCCCAATGCCGAGGGGTACAAGGTGATGGGAGAATCTATTGATCTTAGCCTTTTCACTCCTCCGCCGGTGGCAGTGAATCCCAACGAGGCTGCGAAGAGCCGCTCTTCATCTGACATCTGCTTGCAGGTTGTCAAGGATGTCGCTTCTATCTCATTTGATTTGCCTGATCCCGGCACTGTTTCAATTAATATGTATTCACTTTCCGGAGTAATGGTTGCATCGATTTCAAAAAGACAATTCTCTTCCGGAGAACACACTGTGCAATTTGACTGCAGCAACTGGACGCGTGGAATGTATCTTTATTCCATTATCACGAACCAGTCTCTCAGGGCTGGAAAGCTGATTGTTCACGGGCGCTGAGTAAAAAAGGAGATCGGGTAATAACCAGAGAACAATTTCTGAAGAGC
>CAYLVN010000429.1:0-3223 GCA_964387115.1 uncultured Fibrobacter sp. | reverse complement strand
GGATGGAAATTATTATCGTGACTATACAAAATCTGCAGGGGAGTTGCGTGTACTGGAGAATTTTTATTCAAAATTCCTGAATGATAACAGTTTAAGGAAATCTTCTGAGTTCATCCTGGATGTGGATAAGGAAGTTGCTGATAAGGCAGGAGATATACCGGTAGTATGGTCTGATTCGCTGCGTAATCAGATTTTTGCTTTTGGGGGGCAGGATCCGCATTTTACCAGCAGAGTAAAAAGTACGGTGATAACTTCTTTTTCGAGTGGGACGATGTGGCTTTTTAGTGTCATAATTTTGGTGGCATTGGGTGGTTGCTGGTTTGTTTCGGGATTAAAGATCAGGGTAAACACGCAGTCCGGGGCGAAAAAAACGGGACAATAAATCAGTTGGAACTATCTATTTAGGTAAAATGACCAGCCTTGACGAACAAAAATGTAATGATCAAAAAATCAATAATTTATCTTGTTGCATGATATTTTTCAATCGATTGAAATCGACGTTTCTACCTCAAAGGTTCAGAGGTTCAAATGTTCAGAGGTTAAAATGCACCTCACTCCATCCCGGGTGCGATTCACAACAATAAGTATTAATATCTTCAGGGTACTTTTAAAATTCATTTTTTGCTGCGACAGGTCTGCGAATTCTACTGCGCAACGTTGCACTCAATCGACGAATCACAGCGGATTCACCTATTTTGTGCCGCCTCACGCAGCGAATTCTCGCTGGGCATTGCTTATAAACTGAATGTTTAGAGATCCTGCTAAGTAGTTGAAAATAAACAAGTTAAGAAAAAACGAAGTTTTTAATCGATGAAATATGCTCGTAACTGAAATATATTCAAGCACTTACACGGTTTCTGGCTCACAACAGACTGCATCCATACAATCGATCAATGTTTTAAGATAAAGAACCATCATTCCTATGCTGTCGTCCCTGAGCGCCACTCCTTTATCCGGTTCTTCCATAAGTCGATCGATGATGTACTTCAGGAGTTCTGCCTGGGAATAAGATTCCATTATCTTTTCGACGGTGTCCATAAACTCTGTTTCCGGTTCTCCGGCCAGGTATTCGAGCATTTCGATGTTTTTTTCTTCTTTGCTGTCGAGTAGCTCACCGGAGATCAGAGGAAGACTTCTTGAGCCATTTTCTGCTATTTTCCACACCATTATACCCATGAACAGAAGTGCTTCCCGTTCATTCTGGTTCAGTAACTCGCTTCCGGTTGCCATAATGTAGGTGAATACAAAGGGTTGCTGCTCTTTGAGATTGTCGACAAGAGTCGGAATCTCACTCAGTTCCAGTCCTCCCATCTCAGCCCATCTCTGGTCAATTTCATCGTAGGTGATTGTATCCACAGAATTTCCTGTCAGTGTTCTTTTTACGCTTATTTCTAACCAAAATATCATTATCCAGCATAGTATGCAATGGCGTTTAAACCTAAAAGTCGCAGATGGGGAGAGCAAAAAAACGTAAGATGTTGGGATGATAAGGCTTGAAGACGTTGCAGGTCTATCAGGCTAATATGCTTGTAAGGGCAAAAACTTCCATACAGGGGCAAAAAATAGCAGCTAATACTTATATAGAAAAAGGGGCTGGATTTATAAGCTCTTGAATTTTCGGGGATTACGAAACCCGCATTTCTGGCATGGAATATGCATATCTCTCTGCCACGGAGCAATGAGTCTTACAGGAGCGTTCTATGATACAAGGAATCTACACCGCATCTATGGGCATGACGCCTTTGATGCAGAAGCAGGATCAGGTTGCAAACAACCTGGCCAATATCAATACAACCGGTTACAAACAGAGTGGTCTGTTTGTAAAGACCTACCAGAAATATCTCTCTAATGATCTTCTGCAGCCTTTTGCCAACCGTGAAATCAAAGCGGACGAAGTTTACATCGATTATTCAGAAGGCCCGATGCGCCAGACTAATAATACTCTTGACCTTTTTATAAAGGGATCCGGATTTTTTACAGTTATGACTCCTGAGGGAGTTCAGTACACAAGAAACGGCAATTTCGGACTGAGTCCTGAGGGGTTTCTGGTTACATCTGATGGCTCTAAGGTAATGGGTACTGAAGGTTTTATCAGAGTTGAACGTGACCTGCCAATCTACATCTCTGAAAAAGGTGAGGTGATTCAGAAGGGTGAGAGTAAAGGGGTTCTAAAAATTGCCGATTTTCAGAAACCATACAAGATGGAGCGTATGGGGGAAAGTCGTATGCGCCCGCTTCTGCCGGGAAATCCTGAGATAGTCAGTGCTGGTTATTCGGTCAGGCAGGGTTATCTTGAGGGGTCGAATGTAGATATCATTAAAAACATGGTACAGATGATCTCTGCATACAGAAATTTTGAGGCGGATCAGAAAGCTCTTCATGCCCAGGATGAGACACTGGACAAGGCAGTCAATCAGGTTGGAAGAATTTCCTAAGAAAAAATACACAGAGGTGAATTATGATTAGATGCATGATGACAGCCGCGACAGGAATGGAAGCCCAGCAGCTCTACATGGACACCATTTCCAATAATCTGTCAAACGTGAATACAAGCGGCTTTAAGAGAAGCAAACTGGAATTTCAGGATCTCATGTATCAGACTATCCGTGAGCCCGGTGTCAGAAATTTTGAAGGTGGAATGTCACCATCGGGAATTGAAGTGGGGCTTGGAGTCAGATCCGCAGCGACACAGAGAGTATTTGAGCAGGGTTCATTAAACGGTACTGAAAATCCGCTCGACTGGGCAATTCAAGGGGAAGGCTTTTTCCAGATCACGCTTCCGGACGGCAGCACTGCATACACCCGTGATGGATCATTCAAGCTCTCCAGTGATGGATCCATAGTGACCTCATCAGGGTTTTTCCTTTCTCCGGGAATAACGGTTCCGGAGGGATCAACCAGTCTGAATGTAGGACAGGATGGAAAAGTATCTGTGGTCCTTCAGGGAGAAATCAATCAGACAGAAATAGGGCAGCTTGAGCTTGTGCGATTTGTCAATCCGTCCGGAATGAAGGGAATCGGCGGAAATCTCTATGTTGAAACCGATGCCAGTGGTGAACCGGTTGTGAATCTTCCCGGGGAGGAAGGTACCGGAACAATCGCACAGCGTTTTATTGAGGCCTCGAATGTCAAAATCGTTGATGAAATGGTAAACATGATTACTGCGCAGCGTGCATTTGAAATTGTTTCGAAGGCGATCACTGTAGCAGAAGACATGATGCAG
>CAYLVN010000428.1:0-3247 GCA_964387115.1 uncultured Fibrobacter sp. | reverse complement strand
CCAGAAAGGGGTTGGTGAGGTTCGTACATGCGACAAACAAAAACAGCAGTACATTTAAAACATGTAAGCCGTGCATTCTTTTCATGATTATCAACCCTGACATGGAAAAATTAAAATGTAAATGTTAACACGAACAGCCCCAGACCAATCAGTGCGCCGCCGGCACCACTTATACACAGTGCAAGTCTCTGGTTTCTCTCTCTCTCTGCACGCTCCCAGTCCTTTGATGTATAAATCAGCTTTTCTTTGTCATCAAGCACAGACAGCTCCTCAAGCCTCTGGTCGGATATCTTAAAACGTTTCTCATAGTACCACGCGGCTGCACCGGCTGATCCCAGTGCGGCAGCCAGGCTTGTATAACGCAAAATCTGAATTCCAACAGAAGATCTCCTCCTCGCGGGTTTTTCTTTTATAAGATCTACCGGCTTCTTCAAGCTATCGGTACCGATCTCCGGCAACTGGCCAGGTTCAGGAATCACTGTTGCGACGGTATTCTGCCCGTAAGAGAACGGCTCATTTGAAAGAGCCTCTCTCTTTTCACCTTTTATGGTGACATTTGCCTTCCCGTTGTTACTGAAAATCAGGTTGTTGGCTTTGAAGTGTTCTGTCTGGGAACGTAACCCGTAAACAGAGTACTGGATTATGCATTGTGTAAAATCGGTCCCGATTGCAGTCTCATAAATATCTATTCCGTTCCAGTCAAAAGGAGCGGCATCGATACCTGAGTTCAGGTTCCACTGGCGGTCATTTTTGGATGTAAATACAACCGGTCTCTCAGGTTCTCCCTTGACATAAACGGTCCCCTGTACATGCATCCCTGTAAAGCTTTCAAAAAGGAACACCGCTCCGGCATCGATTGTAACAGTTGAGCCCGGTGAGACATAGATATCAGCCACTACGCTGTAGGGCTTTTCTGAGGTCAGATGTTCAGGAAGTGAACCGCTTAACTCAACAAAATCCTGAGCGAAAATGAAACTGAACAACGTTAAAACGGTACATGCTATCCTGCCTGCAAATCTCATGAAACATCTCTCCGTTAACTTACTGTTGCATCGATGAACTGATTCTGCGAATCTCCATATCAGCTTTGGAATAATAGGGGTGTGATACATCGGAACGATAGGCGAATTTTACTTCATACCAGGCCTCCATCGCTTCCTGACCAGACTGATTCGATGGCGACTCGTTAAAATCTGCCGTCAGAATACTGGCTTTCAGATAAAGAAATCTGTTTCTCAGCTCAGATGAAGAAATCCGGCTCGACGGTACACGCAGTGCTTTCAACACCTCTGTTTTGGCACTTTTTAACTGATTCTTTTTTAACAGCAGTTCTGCATTCAGAAGGTGGTACTCACCGTCATTGAGCGGATTCTTCTCAATCATGAGTTCCGCTGATGTCAGCTCGCCTTTTTTTATCAGTCCGCTGATTTTTTCCAGAACCGATTCCGGTGTCAATGAAGTTTCCGTTTCCACTTTTTCAACTGTAGTTTCAGCCACCGGGGCAGGCTCTGTTTTTTGAGCCTTAGAGACATTTTGAACCGGCCTGCTCTTTGTCTTGACCTGCGGTTTTGCTTTTACTCGAGATGTTTTTACCGGAGCTGTACTGGACTTTGATACTGCAGAAGGTGGTGCAGCAGGGCGGGGAGCTGCCGTTTCCAGCTCTTTTATTCTGTCGATCTGATTCTCCTGTAGAGGTTTAGTTCCAACAGTCGATGAAAACGTAGTTTGTCGGAGTCCCTGGTTTTTTGAGGAATCCTTTGAATAAATTGAACTGAGAACCAGATAAAGAGCGATCAACAGAAAACAGGAAGCTGCCAGAGTGGGTACAAAAAACCTCCTGAGGCTTCTGTTTTTTTTCAGCTCCAGCTCATTACCACCCAGAAAACCGTATATTACTGCCTGTGGTTGAAGATCGGTGGCTTTCCAGTAAACCTTCTGCAGCTCTTCCATGAGTTCAAACGCACTCTGGAAACGCTTATCCGGATCTGTCTGCATCAGTTTCTCGACAATGTCCATGGCTCTCTGGGAAACGTTTATGCCAAGACAATCCAGAGGCTCGAAATTGTCATCTTTTCGTTTTTGAATCAGCTCTTCAAGGGTTTCGGCCGGAAAGGCTTTTTTACCGGAATACATCTCATAAAGAAGGACGCCAAGGGAATAGAGGTCACTTCTGCAATCAACTGGTTTTGATTCCAGCTGTTCAGGTGACATGTATTGTACAGAACCTGTTACAGGACTATTGTTTGCAGAACCGGCATCGCTTGTTGGATGAGCGATCCCGAAGTCCATCAGCTTAACGACTCCGGAATGGGAGATCATGATATTTGCAGGCTTTATATCGCAGTGGACAACCCCTCTGCAGGTTTTATCTGCGAGGGTGTAGAGATGGTTATGCGCATAAATGAGAGCCCTGCAGATACTGAGGGCGATTGCAGATACGACAATTTCCGGGAAAGCCCCTCTGGTGCTGATCATGGTTTTAAGATCAGAGCCTTCGACCTTCTCTGTTTCCATGTACGGCAAGCCGTTCCATTTGCCGGCACTATGGATTTCGACAATATTGGGGTGCTTGAGCTTGGCGGTTATCTTAATCTCTTGTTCAAAACGCTTTAGAGACTTTTCTGAGTGTGACAGACGCCATAGCTTAACAGCTCTGAAAACTTCAAGCTGCGGGTTCCAGATCTCATAAACAACCGATGCGCCACCTTTGCCTAATACCGATTTTACAATCCCTGAGGCAATGTTCTCCGGCTCGGGCAATTCAACCGGTATATTTTCACTCTCTGACAGCGAAACCGTCTCGGATAGTTCATCCATTCAAATGTATCCTATTCTATTATATTAGGTTAGGTACATAGATAATTTAAGGTATTCCAAGATGATCTGGGTAGTTTTTTTGATCAAAAATGAGGAATTTTACTGTTTCAATTCCTTATCAGTTAAAGATCATTCATTCTTCTTACCCTATCGACTTATTCTACACCACTCTCACTCATTCCGTCGAAATAAAAAATCGATTTGTAATAAAATGTTGAGTTGCGAAAGAAAGAACTTTTGGAAGAGAGTGCGCCCCCGATGTATTCCGGCTCCTATTCCGAGGCTTGACCGTAAGGGAGGGCGTCAACAAAAATATGCAGTTTCTGGAAAATGGTGTTCCCCAATACAAGAAATAATTATGTAAGAATAAGGACTTTTTGGAAGAGGGTGCCCCCTCTTTCGCTCCAGCCCGTCGAGGACGCCGGTCTTC
>CAYLVN010000427.1:0-3249 GCA_964387115.1 uncultured Fibrobacter sp. | reverse complement strand
CAGGCACGACAGTACTCCCCTGTTTGGCCGCACTATTGATTTTCAACATGATGGTTTTGACAGCAGTTCCCGTTATATCTACTCTGATACCATTCAATCTTTCAGCATTCCATTGACCGAATATCCCAGGTATATGGTATTTAAAGCAACGGTAAACGGATACCTGCTATTTACAATCGATTCTCTGAAAATTACAGGAGGATGCCCCCCTGAAATGCCGGCATGTTGCACAGCCTACATAATAGACAAAATATACGGGAAAATCTTTTTTCAGAATAACGGGTTGCCGTATTTCGACCAGCCGGTCCATGTGGGAAGAGCATATCAGCCTGTAAATTATGCAACTGAATCGTATCGTCCTGACCGGGTATTTGACATTCTGGGAAGATCTGTCCGTGTTCCGGTATTTTCCGGCGGGGCCAGAATAACTACCGGTGTTGAATTAGGTTCGAATAAAAACAGAATCTTTTTAAAATTGCGTGATTTTCACCATTCAGAATCGTCACATCGTCCTTATTAAGGCACTATCAGCAGGTTTTGCTGATCTTTCGCTCTGCAAGTGTAACCGGGTCGAGGCAGTTGCTCTGGAGCACTTTTCAATTCCTGGGGGACAAATGGGCGGACTGAGATCAATCGTACACAAGGGCCGTTGACCCGGATGTCAGCGGCTTTCCTCAATTGTCACTTCAGCGGAACTATGAAACGGTCCATCCTCAAATATCTCTTCGGCAAGATCATTTATGTTTTCGAGCCAGTCTTTTCTGGAAAGATCAACTGCGCTGTTGTCTATTATGACGTTGCCAAAAGAGATAACCGAGTCATTTGAGCATTTTACAATTATGGCTTTAGTCGAGAACTTCAGACGCATCCCGGTATTTGTTTCCCCCGTCTTTTTCTCACCAAGATGATCGATCATCGGAGCCCCTTCTGCCGTACCGAGGAGCATAGGCTGATAATCCGCTGCATTTTTCCCATATATATCGATTGTAAAATTCTGCAGAATCATCAGAAAATCGGTTCCCTCAGATGCATACTTTTCCAGCGTTTGTGAGGGGATCTTTACTTCCAGAAAATGTTTTCCGTAGGGAAACCCTTTCTTTTTTGTCTGTATGGAATCATCGATAAAGACCACCCTGGAAAAAAGAGAATTCCTGAGAACAGCACCACTGAGGGAGGACCTGAAGAAGTGCGTGAAATTCTCCATGGGATTACCCGGGCCAAACGATGAATGGATCAGATCCGGTTTACCAAAGAACGGCTGCTGCGGATCAAATACGATCCCCAGAGTAGCCCTGCCCGGCCCCACATGAAAGTCCTTTGGAAGTACGGTCATCGTTGGCTTGGAGCAATAGATATTCAAAAAAATTACCCACAATAGAATAATTAAACCATGCAGCTTTTTCATTTTACATTTCCTGTTTTTTAAGAATTCTGGATAATTAAATCTTTTTAAAAATCAATGTTCAAAGATAAATGATGTCCGTATGATTTACTGCCGGCATGTTCGTTTTCCCATTTTTTCCATCTTGAATACTTTACATATCCTGTCGTTAAAAATACCGCACCCAGGAGACCACGCACAATGCCTTCTGTTAATATTAATCCGGTCCACATTTCGCCATCTCCGGTAAATTCCTCCTGCATTTGCCCCATTGGTTTAGCTATCGCAAGGTTAAGCACAGCGGTTCCCAGTATGACGTAACCTGCGATACGTTCGCCAAGGGCTCTTGAATATGGATTTTCAGATCTATTTACAAGCACAATGGGAACAGATGATGTTGGAACAGAAGACATACAGAAAAACTGATCATACTGCATCTGACAGGTGTACTCTTGAGCATTGAGACCAGCAGTACAACAGGAGCAGAGTAAAAGTGATAAGATAAAGCGTTTCATACAGACCTCCTGACAGCAGTTATGGATGTAAATAAGGGGTGTTATTTAACAAAATAATACCCGTTTAAAATTATTGATAAATAATTCCACAAAATCAGTTTTTCCTTTACAACATCTGGAACAAAACAGATGAATGGTCAAATTGTGCGATGAGCTGTATAATAGATACAGGATCTCAAAGGAGAATCATGAAATCTGATAAAATATTTACAGCAATTACAGTTCTATCGACCTTCATAAGCGCCGGAATCATAAGCTCCGACCGCATGACAACCTGGGATCCGGGCGTGCCCGGAGGGATAATTGTCAACGAGAGTTCATCTGTTAATGTCCTCTCTTACGGCGCTGATTCTTCAGGTCAGGCAGACAGTAAAGATGCAATCACCAAGGCAATTGAAGCCTTAGGGGATGATGGCGGTGTAGTATATCTTCCCGCCGGAAAATATCTGATCAACAGCACTATTACCATAGGTAAAAACAACGTTGTGCTTCGCGGCGACGGTCACGATAAGACAAAACTCTTTCATAACCATACAGGCCTGGCTTTTGATGTGATAAAGTACAACAGGGGCACATGGCAGAATCTTGTGAGCGGCTTCCAGAAAGGATCATCTACTGTGGTTGTACAGGATGGGAGCAAATTTACAGTGGGAGCTTTCGCTGAAATTCAGCAGTCAAACGACTCATCCCTCATGTACACCAGCCCCGACTGGATCGTCGATTGGGCCCAGTACGCAGTCGGCCAGCTCTTTGAGGTAAAACAGGTGAATGGAAACAGCATAACGTTCCGTACTCCTTTACATTTCGATGTCAGATCCGACCTTAACCCGCAGATCAGGCCCCAGGGGTTTGTCTGTAATGTGGGGTTTGAGAATTTTTACATCGAGAGAATGCAGGGTGAAAACAGCACATTTCAGTTTAAAAATGCAGCTTACTGCTGGATCAGAAACATTGAGAGCAGCCGCACTCAGAAATCACATATAACAAACAATTCTACTCTCGGATGTGAATACCGTGACAGCTACTTTCACCATTCTTTCAATTACGGAGGCGGCGGAAGCGGCTATGGAGTTGAAATTGGACTGCACAGTACAGACTGCCTTTGTGAGAATAATGTTTTTGATTCACTGCGGCACGCCATGATCATTCATCTTGGAGCAACCGGTTGTGTTTATGGGTACAACTACTCGATAAACCCTGTACAGGGGGAAGGAGAGACAAATCTCAATGTCGGGTGGAATCCTCCGGACATCTCTTTACACGGTCATTTTGCGCAGATGAACCTTTTTGAGGGCAATGTGGTTCAGGAGGTCGGGATTGCTGACCACTGGGGTCCGATGGGTCCCGGGAACA
>CAYLVN010000426.1:0-3256 GCA_964387115.1 uncultured Fibrobacter sp. | reverse complement strand
AGACAGTGCTTAACACGTTAAGTCAAAAGTCATCTTGGGGTAGACAGTGACTTAACAGGTTAATTTACAAAGTCACCTGGGGTGACTCTGTAAATTAACGAGTTAAGCCAATGCCCAGAGTTGAATCCGAGACTAATAAATCAAAGTTCTTCTTTTTCACCTTTGAGCAATTCCACCACAGGTATCCTTAGCACTCTGACACTGATTCACTCTGAAACGTTTGCAGCTTGTGACTTCTATCTGCAGATACTATATTCAATCAATTATACTCTACAAATCCCGCTAAGGAAATATCAGAAATATATGTCAATTCGGAGCATGACAGGGTTCGGTTTAGCCGAAGGTTCCACTCCATCCGGTACTTATAAGGTCGAGATCCGGGGTGTAAATAACCGTTTTCTCGAACTTCAGGTGAGACAGCCTCGGTTTGCCTCAAATCTTGAACAGCAGATAAAAAAAGAGATAAACGCTATTATCTCCCGCGGTTCTGTATCGGTTATAATTACATGTGACCGTGAGGATGAGGGCACAAAGCTAACCTGGAGCCAGCCTTCCGTTGATGCCTATATGGAAATCTTCAAGGAGATCCGGGGTAAGTACAATCTCGATGGTGGAATACATCTTTCAGATCTGCTTCATTTCAGTGATTTTATCAAGACAGAGACAACAACCTTTGATGACGAAACCCTCTGGAAACACCTTAAGCCGATACTTCTAGATTCAGTTGCAGCATTCCAGAAGACACGCGAGACAGAGGGTGCCTATATAGCAAAAGATTTGAAGAAAATATTGAAAGAGATCAGCCGAACTCTTGCACAGGTTGAAAAAAGAGCTCCGGCAAGAATAATAGAGTATTCCAAGGCACTTACAGAACGTATAAGTAAGCTCATTGATACGCAACCCGATCCGATTAGAATTGCAACTGAAGTGGCTGTTTTTGCCGACCGGTTTGACATTTCTGAAGAGTGCACAAGGCTCAAGGCGCATATTGCAAAGTTCAGTGAAGACTTTGAGATGGATGAGCCGGTTGGAAAAAGGATGAGCTTTCTTCTGCAGGAGATGAACAGGGAAGCAAACACTATCGGGTCTAAAGCCAATGACACCGAGATATCTCATCTTTCTGTCAAGCTAAAAGAAAATATCGAGAAAATTCGCGAACAGATTCAAAACATTGAATAGCGGCACTGCTGCAAAAATCAGGAGGTTAAAATGGCCGATTTACTTGAGCTTGATCTTGACAAACTGGAAAAGCGGGGTATCAACCGCTACAAGGCGGTTTTGATGGCGTCCCAGGAAGCCAGGTTTATCAATGATCAGATCCGGCTCGACATTGTTAATGTCAGTGAGAAGCCTACGACTCTCGCTTTAAAGCGGCTATTTGAGGGACGGGTTGTAGAGAATGAAGAAGGCGGAGAGATTGCGAGCTGACTTCCAAGAAGTCAGCGTTAACCTTTAACGGCGATTTTTCAAATGCAGGGTACCTACCGAATCCTGATCGGTATTACTGGCGGGATAGCCGCGTACAAAGTTCCACACCTTATCCGTCTGCTGAAAAAGAAAGGTGCGGAAGTCAAGGTTGTGATCACGAAGGGTGCCCGGGGTCTTGTCGGTGAGGAAACGCTCAGGACTGTATCGGGAAATCCCCTTTACAATGATGAACTCTCACTTTATGACATGGACCATATCCGTCTCTCCGAGTGGGCGGATCTTTTCCTCATTTGTCCATCTACCGCAAATACCATAGCCAAAATTGCGCACGGAATAGCCGATAATCTTCTTTCCACTCTCGCGCTCTCTATACCCGAAACAAAACTCATGCTCTCTCCTGCCATGAACACGGTCATGTGGGAAAATCAGGCTACCAGAAACAATATACAGATTCTTAAAGACAGAGGTATCAGTGTGCTTCCTGTGGGCTGCGGCGAGCTGGCCTGCGGAGTCTGCGGTGAAGGCAGAATGATAGAGCCGGAGCAGATTGCAGAGGCCGCAATTTCGTTTTTAAGCAAATCCGATATTCTTAAAGGTAAAAAAGTTCTTATATCATCAGGGCCCACCGAAGAGCCGCTTGACCCGGTGCGTGTGATCACCAACCGTTCTTCGGGGAAAATGGGCGCAGCGCTTGCCCGTCAGGCGATGCATATGGGGGCTGATGTTACAGTTGTAAGTGGTCGTGCCTGTCATAGTCTCCCATCCGGGGTAAAGGTGATTGATGTAGTCACTGCAGAACAGATGCTGTCGGCGCTTTGCGAGCATTTCAAAACTGCGGATATCTGCATAATGGCTGCTGCCGTCTCCGACTATCGTCCGGTAAACTATTCCTCTGATAAGATACAGCGCAGCGAAAACGGTAATATCACGATTGAACTGACCTCAAATCCCGATATTCTTGCCGGACTGGGAAGGGTTAAGGGAAACCGGTTTCTGGTGGGTTTTTCGCTTGAGAGTTCCGCAGGTGTTCAGAGAGCTATAGCAAAGATGGAAAAGAAGGGGTGCGATATGATAATTTATAATCGTGCCGAGACTTCTCTGGGGCTTTCCACAAACCGTGTCACCATTCTGGGTAAAGATGGTTTCTGCGAAGAGCTTCCGGTCCTCAGCAAAGATGAAACAGCAAGGATTATTCTTCAGCGGACAGCAGAACGGTTAATCGGGGCTCATGCTTGATAAAAAACTCTTCTCAGCCTACCTGCGTCAGCAGCGCCAGCTTGCGATGCCTGATTTTGTGCTCAGTGAAAAAATCATCATATCAGAACAGAATAAGTCTGCTAAATTCAATACATCTGTTGTTAAGCCGGCTGTAAAAGCTCCTTCAGGTACCAGCGCTAAAGTTTCAGGTTCAGCTTCAAGACTTAAGGCGCTGAGGCCAGTGTCTCAGCTTATTCCCCAGAAACAAGCATCTTCCAAAAAAGCGGCTGTTGCATTTGAGCCCGATCCGGCACTGTTGCTTATGCCTAAAAGAGAGGCGTTAAAAGAGATGCTCTTCAAGGGCTGCAATAAGTGCCACCTTTGTGGTACACGCAAGAAATATGTGTTTGGATCAGGAAATGCCGAAGCATTAATAATGGTGATCGGGGAGGCTCCGGGGGCCGAAGAGGATGAGCAGGGGTTACCGTTTGTTGGTGAGGCCGGCGCAATGTTGACCAAGATGCTTAATGCCATCGGTTTAGACAGAAAAGAAGATGTGTTTATAACGAATGTATTAAAATGCAGGCCACCGGAGAACAGAAACCCTGAGACATCGGAGATTCTTGCCTGC
>CAYLVN010000425.1:0-3268 GCA_964387115.1 uncultured Fibrobacter sp. | reverse complement strand
ATTGACCACAAGGGACCTCTTGACGCAAAAATAAAAATGCCAATTCACCGCGCTCCCCCAACCCTTTTAGAGCAGGAAACGCACCTTGAGATCCTGGAAACAGGAATAAAAGTAATAGATCTTCTTGCGCCATTCCGTAAAGGAGGAAAGATAGGCCTTTTCGGCGGTGCGGGTGTGGGAAAGACAGTGGTGATCATGGAACTGATCAACAACATCGCAAAACACCACGGCGGAGTTTCGATCTTTTCCGGTGTCGGAGAACGCACCAGAGAGGGAAATGATCTCTACCAGGATGTATCCGAGTCCAAAGTGCTTGACAAAACAGTTCTTGTTTTCGGGCAGATGAATGAACCGCCTGGTTCCAGGCTCAGGGTAGCGATGACCGGCCTTACACAGGCTGAATATTTCAGGGACAAGGAAGGTCAGGATGTTCTTCTTTTCATCGATAACATCTTCAGATATGTTCTTGCCGGTGCCGAGGTTTCGGCTCTGCTTGGACGTATGCCCTCTGCAGTCGGGTATCAGCCGACACTTGGAACAGAGATGGGAGAACTGCAGGAGAGAATTGTCTCGACAAAGAACGGCTCTATAACCAGTGTTCAGGCCATATACGTGCCGGCTGATGACATCACAGACCCTGGTGTTGCGACCGCCTTCAGTCATCTTGACGCTTCGGTGGTGCTTTCAAGAAAGATTGTCGAGCTTGGAATTTATCCTGCAGTCGATCCTCTGGAATCATCCTCGAAGATGCTCGACAAAAATGTAGTCGGAGAAGAACATTACAATGTCGCCAGAGATATCCAGAAAATTCTGCAGCGTTATAAGGACCTGCAGGATATAATTGCGATTCTTGGAGTTGAAGAGCTCTCTGATGAGGACAAACTGGTGGTATCGCGTGCCCGTAAAATTCAGAGATTCTTTTCCCAGCCGTTCTCTGTTGCCGAAGGGTTTACAGGAATGGAGGGCAAGTATGTTCCGCTTAAAGAGACGATCAGGGGTTTCTCTGAGCTGCTTAAAGGCAAGCACGACACCCTTCCGGAACAGGCATTTTTTATGACTGGCTCTATAGACGATGCACAGAAACGTGCCGATGAAATGGCAAAAGGGAAATAGTCAATGAGGACCCTGAATGTTGAGCTGATCACTCCTGAACGTACGTTTTTAAGTACAAAGGCTGAATTTGTTGTGCTTCCCGGTATATCCGGAGATCTGGGGATTCTTCCGGGCCATATAAGCCTGACAACACTGCTTAAGCCGGGTGCTATGAAACTTGACATCGAAGGAGTTCAGAAGAGACTGATAATTTCAACAGGCATTGCCAGGGTTGAACCTGAATTTGTAAAAGTTTTCTCGCCTGTAATACGATATGCCTGAGCATCTCTTTTACAAGTACAGGCTGAGTTGGATTATAAATTTATTAATAAACGATTTAACTGTTAAGGATAACAACCGTAGCGGGATATTCTGCTGGACTCTAAGCGAAACTACTGATCATATCTGAGCGGAAATGAACATGCAAAATCTGTAATCATTCCGCACTAGCCCGAACAGTTTCATCGAGATTAACAATTCTCTGCCCGGGGGGGATCTCTTGATTTCATCTATACTTCTTTTCCTGCTTGCGACACTTCTTCTTGTGGGCGGAAGTGAGCTTGTCAGCCGCGGTACAGCTTCCATGGCAAGGCACCTGTCAATTTCAGAGACAATGATCGGAATTACAATTATTGCCTTCAGCACCTCTTCTCCCGAACTGCTGGTAAACGTATTTGCCAGTGCCGGAAATTATCCGGATATAGCTTTCGGCAACATCATCGGGAGCAATATTTTTAATATACTGATCATAACAAGCGTAATCGGCCTTCTTTGCCCGTTCAGTGTAAAAAGAGCATCGGTGCTGAAACTGCTGCCGCTTTCTATTATTGCCACAGTTCTTTTCTGGATAATTATCAATGATGTAAACCTTTTCGGATCAAGCCAGAATTCGCTTTCACGACTTGATGGCGGGATTCTGGTGCTTGGTATATTTCAGTTCTTTATGCTCTATATCATTTATCAGTTAGCCATCAGCCACATGAAAAAGACGGGCGGGTATGAGGTGCGAGTTCCTGACCTGCTGACCAGGCCTTATAAGGAAAAAGATACCGAGCAGGAGCCAGATGCCAAACCGGGCATAATATACACTCCGTTTTTTTCAGCGATTTTCTTTCTGATCGGCCTGATATCGGTGATTATCGGGGGTTATCTGGTTGTAAATGAGGCAGTTGTGATAAGCAGAGACTTTGGGCCCAGCCACAAGTTACTTTCGCTGAGTTTTATTGCGATATTCACCTCTATACCGGAGCTGACGTTTTCAATTATCACCCTAAGAAGAGGCGACAACAGTCTGGCTGCGGCAAATCTTTTAGGTTCAAATATCTTCAACATTTCGTTTGTAATGGGAATAAGCGCATTTATAAAGCCGTTGTCTTTCAATACCGCACTGAACACAGACATGTTTATACTGGTACTTACCTCTATGATGCTTTACTTTCTATTTTCCGGCAAAAGGGTTGTAAAGCACTGGGAGGCGACTGCATTGATAATCACCTATTTAGCATATCTGTCTTTTATCGTGGTCAGAGGATAGAGGAATCTCAAGAGGGGCGTTCTGAGAAATACCCCTTTCAATAAACTAAGCTCTAATCATCTTGTGAACAACATCTCCGGTGTCAATAATGCCTATCACCCTCTGCAGGTCATCAACCACGATCAGATATTTGTAGTGATACTGGGTCATGATAAAAACGATTTCAATGTAACTGGCGTTTTCATTGACCAGAAATGTTTCGTGGCTTTTCATGATATCACCGGAGAGGTGGTGTTCCTGATTCTGCCAGTACTGCTTTACAGGCTCTACCAGCATATCACGGGTCTCCCCCAGATCTCTTAACAGCGAAAGACTTCCGGACGTAATCTTCTCATCAGGAAAAACCGCGGAGAATAGATCTGTTAAGTCGACAACACCACAAATTTTGTTATCCTCCTCGACTACCGGCAGAAAAGTTACATTTTCTTTTTTCATCTTGTCGATTGCATGTGTTATCGATTCTTTTTTCCAGATCATCGCCCTGCAGCAGATTAGATCGCGTGCTTTAAGCACCTCATCTACAAAAAGCTGCTTTTCATCGATCGTATCTATCAGGTCACCGGGAGTTCTGGCATTGTCAAGTATATGGGCGTTTGTTGTCACAAGCTGGGCAATTGCGCTGAGCACCTTGAGATAGAGCTG
>CAYLVN010000424.1:0-3269 GCA_964387115.1 uncultured Fibrobacter sp. | reverse complement strand
TGGTTTAAAAAAGGCTCAAGCAGTGCCATGGTAATAGATAGTGTGAGTGAACTGACTATCGGATTTACTCAAAAATCCGATGGCGGAGACTATTACTGTCTTGTATCCAATTTAGTCGGAGGGCCTGTAAGCAGCGATACTGTTACACTGACTGTAAATGAGGCCCAGGTACCGGTTATTTTGAGCCAATCTCATGATGTGGTTGCCAGGGAGACTCAGAGCATCACTTTAGAAGTGGTTGCAAGTGGTTTAATGCCGCTCAGCTATGCCTGGTATAAAGATCAAAGAGGTGGGGAACCTGAAGTACTCGGGGATTCATCAAAATTGACTTTAGACAATCTTACAACTGATCATCAGGGATTGTACTATTGTATAGTAGAGAACTCTCTGGGTTCCACTACATCGGGCCTTATTAAACTTGATATTAGAGCTGCTGATGAAATTTTCAATCCGCTAATTTTAAAAGGGCAATTTCATGACCGCACTCACATCTCTTTGACTGTACAGAATTTCAGAGGCCTGCCTTCCGTAGCTGCAACTCCGCCTTTTGTTGACACAATAGGTATCTGGTACAAAACAGGATCTTTTCTCGATGCACCAGACCTTAATTCCCCGAATCTGGTCAAAATTCCGCTTACGACTATGCTTGAGTCAGCTTCGGAATCCTATAGCCAGATCATTCCTCTTAATCCTGGTCCGGAAGAGTGCTTTCATTATTATTTTTCCGGTTCTGTTTTCTGGCACGGTAATGAATTTGATTCCATCCCTAAATTTACAACAAGCAGCAGCTGCTCGACATACATGTGCAGTTCTGTCCCTTTTATCAATCATTTGGGCCTGTTTGCTGATTATGTGGAAAAAAGTGACTCTGTCATTCTTAACTTAACCAATCTGAGCAGTATTGACAAAGCTGCTCTTGATTACCTGATCGTTTCATACGGCAATGATGATCAGGGGTACACTTTTGATACGATTCCTCCTGAGATGTTTCCTCCGGAACCATCTACAGAAATTGTAAGAGTCTACCAAAACGCCATCTTTACAGGCGAATCGCATGATATGAACTTTTCTGTGAAAATCAGAGGCATCCTTGGTAATGAAAGTAATGTGGTATCAAGTAAAATTAAAGTAGGGATTCCCAGACCCGAGAATAAAGCAGTACTGTCGCTTGAAAGCGTATCTTCATCGAAAGTGGGGTTGACGTGGGTTTTGCCTCCGGAGGATAATAGCGACAGCGTGAGAATATGGTACGGAACAGAATCGATTCCACTTGTCTATGAACTTGACGAAAACACATTTATGCATGCCACGTTTCTCACAAGAGAAAACCCGGCTGTGATAAGCAATCTGGTCCAGTCTACAACTTACTTTTTCGGACTCCAAGTACTTAAAGATGGTATGTGGTCTGTTGTCAGAGATTCATCCAGCATCTCTGTGACCACACCGGTGAGCTCTGATTCAGTTCCGGTTCCAAACAGGATAGAAATCACAGATCTGCGGTTTGATGAATCCAGAAACCTGTTCATTATTCAATGGACAATTGACAGAACAGGCATGGAGGACCTCTCTCTTCAGACAGGAATAACCTGGTCTACAAGTACATATCCAAAAAATAAACCAAGTGCAACATTCGGAAAAATTGTTGATTGTACATTTAAAAATACTAATGTATTTACCGATTCAATTGATCTCAAACATGATCTGGCCTTCGATAATCTCTATTATTTTGCGCTCTGGCTCACAAAAGTAGATGGCCTCTGGAGTGATCCTACAGACTCTTCAAAAGATACTGTCAGAGTTCCTCCGGCAAAGCGGCAGGCAATTTCATATTTCAGACAAACCGATACAATTTCCGTATTGAATAATAAGCTCTTATTATGGAAAAGCAAAAGCTGGAATGACGGTGTAGGTACAGTATATGATACTCTTAATATCGTTTCTCCGGATTCTCTTCCAACGGGACTGATTCCTGTAAGCATGGGTGTTGATTTCGAAGATGACAATACGTCCCCCGCGCTTTTCCTCGGGATGCGTCCGGACAGTATTCCTGCCGGATATACTCTTTCTGATATTTATCTTTACTCTTTTGACAACACTACCGGGAAGGTGATTTCGGTAAATAGATCCGGCATAGATGAGGGTTCTGGAACTGTCTTTACTCAGCTCAAACTCTCAGAGCACACTTTACCATTTATTCTCATGGTTGATACCATGGCGCCGCGAATTTCATTAACTGACACTGCGTCTGCCGTCAGTGCTTCCAGTAATATTTCCATACCTATCCAGATTTCTGATAACACTGCAAATGTCCGTTTGGAGTTGTGGGCATCAAAAGGTGCTGATGCAATGAAACGTATCGATACAGTTATTTGCAATAACTATAAAGATTCCAGAACATTAGTCATACCCTCCGAACTGATTACAGAAGCAGATGGTGTAAGAGCTGAACTGGTGGTAAGTGATGGCCATTTTACAAAAAATATAAATATGTCAAGATCGGTTCTGAGAGAAAAGTCTGATCCGGTTGCTACCGAACCTGAAACGTGGATGTCTCTGGCAACCACTGCCGAACTGAATGATGTATCTGTTGAAAAGGTATTAGATGAACTGGGAGAAGAAGATGGCTCCTGGAAATATGATCCGGCGAAATTCCTCATTTTCAGATGGGTTTCCCGCAGTGAGCACCAGGGTGACACTACTAACTGGGTAGAGTATTCCGATTTGCCTGAAATAAAAAAGTTTTTCGATTTTACTCCAGGAAGAGTTATCTGGATAAAAACCAGAGATGCTGTCACAATCGATTTAGGACCGGGCAGGACAACATCACTTAAACAAAATACTGAAATCAGGCTTGGGGCAAAAGATTGGACTGATATAGCCCTTCCACACAAGTTTGATGTGAAAATTGCCGATATCCTGACTACTACAGATTTAAGTTCCCCGGAAAGTGATTCTATCTGGTTTTTTGAGTGGGAAAATTCGAGGGCATCAAAACGATTATATTCCACGCCACTGCATTTCCCGCCATTTCCGGATAAAAATGTCCCTGGCGAGGATTTGAAATCAAGATATGCAAAAACGTTTACGGTATACAATAATCTCGCCAGGGATGTGGTTTTAAAAATTCCACCCTTTCCTGCTTCGATATCTACTTATTTAAATCCAACAAAGAAAAGAAAGCAGGTTCAGGGATGGAGTATAAAAGTAGCTGCACAGACGGAAGATGAAACGATTTCTCCGGTCTATTTTGCTTATACTCCCGGTACTGG
>CAYLVN010000423.1:2196-3308 GCA_964387115.1 uncultured Fibrobacter sp. | reverse complement strand
CAGCTTCAGTATCTTATCAGAGTTCGCACGCCATTTTTGTACTCTCAAGTCGCTTTTCTCAGGCTCGGCATTCCTATCATAAAGAAGAGAATCTGCTATTGCAGTTACGGAAGGAAGCGCAGAGAAGGAACTGCGTGCAGCACAAAACAGATAATAAAAGTTCTTTAAAAATTCCGGCAGGTATGCATCAAGGTACAGGATTCTGTCCCACTTCTCCCCTTTCAGATCTTTTTCAAATACCGCAACTGCCTCCTTCATATTTTCTGCCACTCTGTTTATCAGTTCAGCTTCAAAGGGGCTGATAAGATATGCCTGCCGCGGGTTTTCTTTATATGTATGATCCACACGCGTTTTTCGGTTATCTTTCACATACCGGTCATCACCAGGCGAAACTGCCCACCCCTCATCGGAATTCTCATACGACACAAACACCTCATCGATTTCTCCATTTGTCTTGAAAGTTGTCGAGATAAAAGGAAGATGCAGGTCATAAGGTTTTCTTTTGCCCAGTTCAGCCATGGCAAATGATAGCAGAACCAATGCAGGCAGAGATACGATAGATATCAGGGTATTGTGTTTCAATTTTTACCTGAGGCTTAATTCAACAGTTTTAGATGTAAATTAAGTCATGCTCAGAACAATTACCCTGATATTACCATGATCTTAACAATTAAACAACAGGATCAGACTCTGGCATTCTATCCTGAAAATCGCAGTCAGGGAGAATAAAGAATCGTAAGATGTTGAAATGGCAAGGCTTGGAGGCAGTCTTATCGAACAGATAATAAGATCAAGATGCCTGAAAGCCTTAACGCTCAACAGGTTACGGTTTTTTGTCACATTCAACTGCTGTTTTAAGGATTACGGAATGGGATACCACTGCCCGAGTTTCTCAAGCAGTATCTGTTCATTTATTGAGATTCTGTTCTTTGCAGAAATATTTGAAAAATTCAGAATTATGATCTCTTCAAGGAGAATTTTAAGTTCCCAGAGGCTCCTTCGCTCAAAAGGCACCAGGTTATCCCGGGTAAACAGTTCACGTATTCTGCCGGAGAAAAAAGAAACCTTTGCGGAAAGATCCCGGTATTTTACAGGCTCAAGATACCCCATAT
>CAYLVN010000423.1:0-2186 GCA_964387115.1 uncultured Fibrobacter sp. | reverse complement strand
AAGGGAGTCTCTCAACAAAACCGGCCGGGTTATCATCTGTGAATAAAGCATCCACATATTCATTAATTATCAACAGAAATTCCTCATATTTAACGGCATCATTGTATTTACCGGCCCTTTTCTTTAATAGAGACATACATCTATCGAGTTCTGTAACTATCCTCTCAAGAATTTCGACAGTCCGGAGACCCGCAGATGGGATTCTCTTTTCGGCTTTATCAAGCAGATTACAGAAAGCTTGCTCATTATCGGGTAAATCCGGCTGAATTGAAAGGACCTGCCCTGTAAAGATGCGGCCTGCGGCATCCTCAAGTTCCTGTTCGCTGCAGATCGCCTTATACCTGTAAACTAAAGTTTGTGGTACCCTGAACGACTCCATCTCCCAGGCAAGTTTTTCTGCAAGATGCTGCTCAAGAAGGTGGGTCAGAGCATCGCAGTGGGCACTCTGCGCAAAATGCCTGGAGAAAAAAGTCTTAACAGAGATCTTCTGACCTTCTCTGTAAAGTGCTGGAATCATGTAAACCGGCACAAGGCTTCCTGATGGCTTTACAGGAAAAGGCTTGAGAAAAGAGTCACCTTCCGGAACACCATCAAAATCCCTTTCCAGTTCAGAACAGACGGTTCCCCAGATTCTGCCCCGTTTTCTGCATCCTGGATGCTCTATTGAGGGATTGCTCAGAGGCGGCCGGAATGTGGTTTTTATCACTCCGCTGTGATCCTTGACAATCACGTTAAGCCACAGGTACTCCGGAATACTCCCCAGAGCCTGGTCAGAGGTAATCTGTAAACTGAAAGTCTCCCTGATACTTCTACAGAGCGTATTCAGGTAAGGGCCCTCTGCGGCAGTCAGCTTATCAAGCAGCATCCCTGCGGCATCAGCTACTGAAAGTCCCCGGTGCAGAAGCTTGTCACTTATTGAACTCAGCACCCTCTCTACCCTGTTTTGATTGAAGACAGGAAGCAGCCACTGCCAGTAGTAAAGCGGCACCGACCTGAACACCTCCTCGTCAACAACAACAGTAGCACCATCCTGCGGATCTTCAGGACTGAAGCGGTATGAAACCGGCAGCACATGATCGCATATAGTTAACTGATCGGGGTATTGCCCGGAAAGATCGGGAAGTGTTTCGACAGAGAGATCCGCGGGTGTCAGCATGAGAAATGCGTCTGAACCCTTATTACTGATTGCGTTGTTGAGATCCTTCATACTCGAGACATCAGGAAGCTTCTCATCATAAAAGGATTCCCTGTCCAGATCATCATGAATAAGCTTCTTCCGTATCTTGTGCCCGATTTCAGAAATTCGGTCCAGAAGATCATGGTTTTTACGCAGGAAGCGGTATTTTAAACCTGCCTGCTCCTTTACCAGTGCTTCCCGGATAAAAATTTCGTGAGCCAGTTTTTTGTCTCTGACAGAGATGTCAACTATTCTGTTATGTACAAGTGATAAGCCCTTGAATGTGACTTCCTGATACGCCTTCACAGTGCCGCTCTGTACATCGAACCAGGGATCGTGACTGGTGTAGCTGCACTGATCCCTGAAAATCTCTTCGATCCACCGGGGCTTTATAACAGCAGCGATGCGCCCGTAAACTTTGCTGGTCTCTACTACTTCGGCAAAAAGAACCCATGGGAAATTCTTCCTGAAAAGTGAGGAAGCAGGAAATACACGGATCTCTCCGTTTACCCCGTGATAAAGCCCGTTATCTACCCTGAAGGCGATTCCATCGCGCAGCCCTGAAAGCAGGCTTTTATGAATCTGCTCAGATGATGCCGTTGATGTTTTCCTGTAGAAGAATCCCTGAACCGACCTGCAGATCCTTTCCAACTGATTATAAGCATCATACCATTCCCTTATATGCAGAGGAAGAAGTCCGTATTCGGAACAGAACCTCTTGAGAACAGATGTGGAGAGTCTTTTACCATTGAGATTTTTCTGCAATGCATTCCACAGGTTCAAATAACTGAGGAAATCGGATTCATGATTACGGAATGCTTTCGGTGAACTGTTTGCGCTGCTGTCTTCAGCGCTGCACATCGGGTCCCCGACTGAAAGTGCCGAGACAATGGCGAGAATTTCCTTTCCGGCACCGAACTCTTTTGCAGACAGCAAAATCCGGGAGAGTCCCGGGTCGACCGGCAGGAGAGCCATCTTTCTGCCCAGATGAGTCAGCCTGTTTTTCTTG
>CAYLVN010000422.1:0-3314 GCA_964387115.1 uncultured Fibrobacter sp. | reverse complement strand
GGGATTCCCATGGTTTTCAATCCATAAAAGATAAATGAATCTTCCTGAGCGCAAACGTTCAGTACATTCTTAATTAACTGCTGAAGACTCAGTGATAATCCATCTCTTTTGTGAGCTTCAATCTCCCGGGCAGAAATAGAGAAAGAGGCATTAAAGAGTGGAAGCGGCATACAAATGGGAGCTGTGATTTCCATGCCGTTTTCCACTTTTCCGGTATCTTTTTCGGTACCTGGTACAAACTGCAGACCGAGCCCGAACGGCCCGTCAGAATAGATTAATTTCCGTGCACTTAACTGACTTTCTGCAACAGATCTGACAGTCTGATCGATCAGATCCCAGAAACCGCTTTCAAATGGTGCATCATCTCTGTTTAATAAATCGGGCATTTTCATCTATCCTTTCGATTCAATGCTTTTCTTGAGGTTTCCAACACCCCTGGGTTCAACAACAGATGGGCCATGCTCCAGGCTCTGCTTTATCTCCTCTACCTCTGAAGCTCCCTTCTGCATGAAAGAGGATTCTTCGGGAGAAAGCAACTCGATAAGCCTTTGAAATTCACCCTTATGCACTCTCTCCTCTTCCGCTACATCCCTCAGAACCGCCCTGGCAAGTTCATCTGTGCAGGCATCCGCAATAGCATCGTAAATGTGCACCGCTTCTTCCTCAGCGGCAAGAGAGAGTCTCAGTGCCCGGAGCAGTTCGCCTTTAGTCAAGGGCCTATCAGGGATTTTTCCGGTAAAAGGATTGACAAAATCCGGCATTGAAAACCTCCGCAAAAAGGTAAATGAAACATATATGGCACCAGAGTGCTTTTTGGTTTCTTAAGGTTTGATCAATAGAGTTAAGGCAATGAGTATGCCAATGGTAAGCTGTGAGAAAAAAATTGGCCATAGCTGTGCTGAAATGTGGCAAAACAGGAACTTTATTGGTCAGTTTTTCATAATTGTCCTTATATTTACCCTTTTCCAGGCTTCACTCCAGAGCAATAAGTATTCCTTACAGTTCCGGAATCGCGAATTCTCTTTCCAGTTCCGCTAAAAAAGTAATGTCAGATGATGTAGTTGCATGAATAGCAGCATTTCAGAAGCAGCGGGAGTTGTGCATGATTTTTGCATGCTTCTCAACCTGTGTTTCTTTTATTACCTAAACCACGGGTGTTTTGCTGATGATCTAAAAATAAGGATCAGCGCAGCAAAGCATTCCGGAATAGAAAGAGAGTTACTATGACCCGATATGGCCTGTTCCAGGAGGTACCAATTTCCTTTGATACTGTACTTAAGAAGCTCCCCAAGGAGCTTAGACGTAAAGGTTTTGAGGTACTTTCAAATATACGCATAGATTCTGAAATGCAGAAATATCTGGGAGTGGAGTTCAAGCGCTATGCAATCCTTGGTGTCTGTAATCTTGCACTTGCGTTCAAGTCATTGAACAGGCAGGAGGATTCAGGGCTTGTGGTTCTCTGCAATCTGATTATCTATGAAAAAGAAAATGCGACGGTAATAGGCATTCTTAAGCCTACGCAGTTCATGTCCATGATACAGAACGAGTTAATAAATCAAGATGCGGCAATAATTGAAAGGAAGCTTTCAGAAGTGCTAGTTTCATTGGAGAAAAAGAGATTTCAGAAAGAGAGTCCCTGCTCCGTAAACCTCCAGCGCGCTGTAGCCTGATTAATACCTGATTAGTTCAACTCAGAACAGCTTTTGACTTTTTCCAGCGCAGGAACGGACACACCTTCGGGCGCACATTCCTGCGCCCTTCTATAAAACATCACCCCTTTTTGCTCTTCTCCATTACAGAACTCAAGTGCCGAAAGCCCTGTAAGCACTCTCCAGCGGCTGTAACGCACCTTGGTTTTGTCAAGCAGAACAAGAGAACTGTCAAGAAGCTCCCTGCTGCGCCTGAAATCCTTCAAGTATAAGGCTGCCTTCCCTCGCAAAAAGCAATTTAAAGACATCATTTCAAAGTTTTTCTTTTTTTTATACAGATCAGCCACAGCAGAAAATTCCCGCAAAGCATCTTCCGGTCTATCCTCTTTCAGGAAGAGCCTCCCGCGTACCATTCCCCAGAATGCTCCACCACCGGCACCTTCGGCAATCATTTTTGCACTGTCAAGTTCACCGGCGCCGGCATATGAAAGGCAGATGAATCCTGCGGCCGATGAGGCCGAAAGTGTGTCGCCCAGAAACAGAAACTCACTATAGCTTTCCAGGAAATATTTCTGCGCACTGTCAAATGCGTCCTCTTCAAAATAAACCCGTCCTGTATTGAAGAGATATCGGGCTCTGAGTCCGGGCATATCGCTGCGCTGTGCAACAAGGAGTGCCTTGCTGTAAAGCTTCTTTGCCCCTGTAAAATCCCCCTCATTAAAGCAGGCATAGGCACTCTTGCCATATGCTCCTGCGGTATAATCATAACTGGATGTTTTTCTTCCTCCACAGGAGAAAAATGCCAGCATGCAAAACAAACCGGTTTTTATAATCGTTTTCATATTTGCAATTATCAAGGGTTCTGATCCAGAAGAGGATCATCACCTTTATTTGAAAGTCTTTTTAAAATCCAGCTTTTCTGAACAGACTTCAGCATATTCTCAGCCTCCCAGAGGTCATCTCTCACTTGAACCATCGTCTCGGGAAGCTGTCCGGAGATCCCCTGGAGATCCTTAAGGACCGCATCGGCTTTCTCCAGTGCAATCGCCACATTCTGCACAATCTGCTGAAGTGAATCGATAAACTGCCCCCCCTGACCGGCAAGAGAGGATATGTTATCGATGAGCCCGTTTGTTTTACTGACGGTTACCCCGGCCTGGCCTGCCAGACTGTTTGCTTTTCTGCCCAGTTCCTGAATAGTATTAAGCAGTGTATCTTCAGTTATGAGCCGTCCTACTGTTCCTTTTCCGGAAAGCACTGTCTGGAGTGTCTGTTCAACAGTGGTTATCATACCTACGACCTGTGCTATCGCCTTGTCAATCTGAACCGGAAATTCGGATACCAGTGTATCTCCATCCATAACAAGCGGGGCCTCCGGAGAGCCGCCTGTCAACTCAATACACCAGTCGCCCACCACAAAACTCTTCTGTTTCAGCTGTGCCCTGGTATCTTTACGTATAAGTGGCTGATACTGATCTCTGACCTTCATTGCCACATTAACCACGTTCTCTTTTTCAAGAGATATCTCCTTAACATGACCGATCTGCATTCCGGAGATGGTAATCTGACTTCCTTTTGTGAGTCCGTAGCTGTTCTGGTATACCACATGAAGGTAGCACCATCCCTGCATAAAATCGGCTTTCAGCAGCGAATAGATAATGAGAC
>CAYLVN010000421.1:3097-3326 GCA_964387115.1 uncultured Fibrobacter sp. | reverse complement strand
TCCTATGAAGTACTATGTCATCTGAGCACCGCCATAGATCGTCTTTACCTTTTGAATGACTCGATCGTACTCCATAGTGCAGGGAACATTTTTTAAAGGGAAACAATGGGACAGCTCCTTACTATAGAGGAAAAAGAGGGGATAATCTTCAGAAAGCAGAATGATCGTCTTTTCATTTCTATAGATCCTGAATGCGATACCAGGCAATGCCGCACTGGCTGCGGTGCCT
>CAYLVN010000421.1:0-3087 GCA_964387115.1 uncultured Fibrobacter sp. | reverse complement strand
GCAAAGTAAAGAAAACTATTGTTACCACTGATAATGCCGCTCAGTACCAGATCGGGCAAACGGTAACCTTCAGACGATTTCTACTCAATGAGGCTCTTGGTGCACTGATTGTGTTTGGCATACCTCTTTTCATGGCATTGCTTATGGTGGTTATCTGGCTGATCAAAGCTCCGGAAAGAGTTGAGACACCTCTGGCGTTATTTACTACAGGAATCTCTTTTATTTCAGGGTTTACAATCGTCTGGTTTATAGATTTCCTCTTCCGCAGAAAATTCCCTTCTTGTATAGTTAAGGGACCCGAAAAAACAGGCGGGGATCAGTGAATGGAATGATGGATGAATGGCTGGATTTTTCCGAACTGATTGATAAATCTCAGGAACTGATTGAGCTTGGTCTTCATAATGAAGCTCTGGAGCTTCTTGACAACTATATCAAAATCTATTCCGATGAGTGGGAGATCTACTTTCTTTTCTCCCGCATCTACACAGAACAGAATCTTCCTGATAAGGCTATCCCCTATCTTCACAAAGGTCTCAGGATTGATAAAACCAACGCAGACTGTCTTCTGGGTCTCTTCTATGCTTATTCCATGAAGAATCAGGTGCGGAAAGGTGCCAGATACCTCTTCCGGGCAAATAAATACCATCCGGGAAATGAACTTATCATTTCATCTCTGGTCTGGTACTACACGGAAGTAAATGAAATTGAGAAAGCGATCGAGCTGTTTAAAGAACTCAGTTCAAAAGGGATATCCAACCCGGAAGCCTTCCGCAACGGAGCTCTGGCTTTTGAACGTGCCGGTCAGAGAGAGAATGCTGAAAAGTGCTTTAAAACCGCATTGGAGCTCAACCCTTCCTATGACGAGGTCAGGGACCTGCTGGCAGATCACTATCTTGTGCTGGAGCAGGCAGATAAGGCAGTCAGTCTCTATCAGAATGCACTGAAGGAATCACCCCGTAATATCAGAATCCTCTCACGGCTGGTTTTCTGCTATTCACAGGCAGAAAAAAATGACCAGGCAGCATCTTTAGCCAGTGAAATAATCCGCCTCTATCCCAACTCTTCAGTAGGATATGTCGATCTGGCTTATGTCAAACTTAACACTGGTGAATTTGACAAAACGATTGAAAATGCTGAACGGGCACTCGATATCTCCCCTATCGACCCTGAAGCATTCAGGGTAAAAGCTCTTGCTTATTCTGAGAAAAAGGAGTTCCAGAAGGCTGAAGAAAGCTTTCAAACCGCACTTTCCATGGACCCTGAAAATGCCGAGATTCTCCGTGACTATTACCACCATCTCAGAAGTGCCGACAGATGTGACGAGATGGAAAAATGTGTCAATAAAGTAATCAGGCTCGAACAGCCATACTGCAGCGAGGAATACTGGTTTCTGGCTGATTACTATCGTGAAAAAGAGCAGATTTCAAAGTCCTTTCACTACCTCCATAAAGCTTATAAGACCATGCCCGGAGAAAAAGAACTTATACCTCCGATGGTTGACATACTTCTTGAAAGAGGACACACCGGCTACACGCTGCCTTTCCTTTACAGATACGTTGAAGACAGCGGGTGGAACGATGTAATGAATGAATTTGCACATCACAAACGTTTGAAAAGTAAATGGGCACAGGAGAGCATCCGGCTCCTCCGGTTCTGCGGACAGCGTACTGTGGACTTTCGCAAATTTGCCTTTTCTCTTTATTTGCGCAGATTTATCACCGGTTTTTCCATTCTGATTCTCCTCCTTGGTTCTGTTCCTCTGTATCTACTTACCGGTATCAACGGCATTATTTTATTTTTTCTGATTATAGGGGTCCTTTTCGGCAGTTATACCGGCACACGCTTACTGATCAAGAGAATCAGAACCGCAGAAGGGTAAAATGGCATCAATTAACGATAAGCCCGACCTGGTACTTCATATCTGCTGTGCACCTGATGAGGCATGGGGAATACAGGCACTGAAAGAAGATTACAACCTTCACTGTTTTTTCTCTAACCCCAACATCGACACCGAAGCGGAATACAAACTCAGGCTTGTTGAAGCCGAGAATGTCGCCCGCCATTACAATATTCCTTTCTCAAGTGACAAATACGACCCGCAATCATGGGAACAGTGTATCGGGCCTTATGCACATACCCCCGAAGGTGCAGAGCGCTGCAGGGAATGTTTTCTTTTGAGATTTCGCAGAACAGTTGCGTACTGTAAAGAGGCCGGGTATGACTCCTTTTCAACAGTCATGAGCGTAAGTCCGCATAAGAGTATCTCCATGCTCAATGAGACAGGTGCCGAAGCTGCGTCTGGGTCAGGAGTAAAGTACAGAAGTTTTGACCTGAAGAAAAAAGACGGATTCAGAAAGAGCATCCTGCTAAGTAAAGAACTGGGTCTATACCGCCAGAATTACTGCGGATGCCGTCTGAGTAAAAAGGAAAGAGAGATACGCGAAGAAAAAAAGAAATTCCCTTCACCCCTTCCTTGCTGATCTATCTGTTTTAATTTATTTTATGATACTTCGTCGGGACGTAGCGCAGTCTGGTAGCGCACCTGAATGGGGTTCAGGTGGCCGCTGGTTCGAATCCAGTCGTCCCGACCATTTTTTTACCTTCCATAAATAAACGCTTCAATACCTGTCACAAGATGTTCCCTCAGCCTTTTTCAAATTCTCTTTTATTGCTTTGTTGCTTTCCAAAACGTATTTTTATAAACTGTTCTAAACTTTCAGAAACAGAAAGAAGGTGAGTCTGAATGAACGGTATCGTTGTCCGTGAAGATGAAGCTTTTGAAAAGGCACTTCGACGCTTTACTAAAACTTGTGAGAGAGCAGGAATTCTTTCTGATGTCAAAAAATTCCGCCACTATGAAAAGCCCAGCGAAGAGAAGAAAAGACGTTTGAATTCGTCCAAACGCAAACGGATTCGTGAAGAGAAACGAATGACCTATAGAACCGACCGATAATATCCGGTTCTATTTTCCATTTTGAAGACTGTTGTGCATAAGCTCAACGGTCTTTTTTATTTTTCCCCATCATTTCCAGTGCTTTGAAACCTAATACGGCACATGATGTTGCCACGTTCAATGAGTTTTTAAAT
>CAYLVN010000420.1:0-3327 GCA_964387115.1 uncultured Fibrobacter sp. | reverse complement strand
AGTATGCGATTTCGTCCCTGCATAGATCTATACGATGGAAAAGTTAAACAGATTGTAGGCAGCACACTCAGCGACAATGGTGCTGAAGTTGTCACTAATTTTGAAACGGATCTCTCCTCTTCCTATTATGCGGAAATCTATAAATCAGAGAACCTTCCCGGGGGACACGTTATTATGCTTGGTCCCGGTAATGAAAACTGTGCGCTTGAGGCCCTTCGTGCGTATCCCGGAGGGTTTCAGGTTGGGGGAGGAATAAATCCGCATAATGCATTCCGCTTCCTTGATGCAGGAGCATCACATGTGATTGTAACATCGTATGTTTTTAACAACGGGGCATTGCATTGGGATAAACTTTCCGAGATCTCAAAAACAATCGGCAAGAGCAGGCTTGTGCTTGATCTGAGCTGCAAATGGAAAGACGGCTCATACTTTGTGGTTTCAGATCGATGGCAGAAATTTACAAACATCACACTCTGTTCTGAAACGTTCAGTAGCCTTGCACAATATTGTGATGAGTTTCTGGTGCATGCTGCCGATGTAGAGGGAAAAAAGGCCGGTATTGATCATAAGCTTGTAGAGCTTCTCTCTGCTGAATCTCCAATAAGTGCTACCTATGCCGGCGGTATAAGCTCAATAGATGATGTAAAGCAGGTGGAAAAATCAGGGGGCGGCAAAGTAGACTTCACCATAGGAAGTGCGCTGGATCTCTTTGGAGGAAACCTGCCGCTCAGAGACATAATTCAATGGTGTAAAGGGCACGCTTGATAAGAAAGAACAACATCACTAAATCGATCCTGTGCATTTTTCTGCTGATATCTCTTTCCTGCGTGAGTGGAATCGTTCAGGAGAAGAGAACTTTTTTCAGGATGGATACTGTTACTGAAGTCACTCTGGTTCTCAGGAGAGGGACGGATCTCAATTCGGTCTGGCAATCGCTGGATTCACTTTTTAAAGACTGGGATGATCGGTTTTCTGTTACCGGGGAACGCTCGGAAGTCCGCAGAGTGAATGAGCGAAAGTCCGATACTGTAGTTGTGGGAAGGCAGCTTGCTGATATTTTACAGACCGGTCTCAATTATGGTGATACTCTCGATGGCAGTTTTGATATAACAGTTCTTCCTCTCAAAGAGCTCTGGGGATTTTCTGAAGATGCGCCTCCTGATCCATCACTTCCCTCGTCCGCACAGATCGATTCGGTGCTGCGTTATATTGACTACCGTAAAGTAAAAATGAATGGTGATACCGTGATCTTTGCTTCTCCGGAAATAAGGATCGATGTAGGGGGGATTGCCAAGGGCTTTGTCCTCAGAGAGGCCGGAAAAATACTTGACCGGAGTGACCCTGTCGGTTATCTGATAGCTGCCGGAGGCGATATTCTGGCAAAGGGGACAAAAAAGAGTGGAGATCCCTGGGTGGTCGGTATCCGTGATCCAAAAGATAGAGAAGGCGTGATTGGCGTGCTTGAGATTGACAGCGGGGCAATTGTGACGAGTGGAGATTACGAGCGGTTCCGGATTGTGAACGGAAAACGGTACCATCATATCTTTGACCCCCGGACAGGCTTCAGCTGCAGCAGAAACAGGAGTGTGACTGTAAAGGGAAGTGATCCGGTCGAGGTTGACATTCTCAGTACAGGCCTGTTCTGCAAAGATGCAGAGGAGGTTATCGGATTTTTAAATGCCCGCCCCGGGCTTGAAGGCGCAGTTGTGGATTCTGCAGGAAAAGTCTTTGTAAGCAGCGGATGGAAAGAGAGGCTGAAATTGTAAATTCCGGTAGAGACGTCCGACCGGACATCTCTATCGGGCCGGACGTCTCTACCTGTTTTTCAGAAAATTGAAAATTTCAATCAACACAGGCAGTTTCTTCTTGAAATCCGACAGATACAGGCTGTTTGGGCCATCGCACAATGCTTTTTGCGGGTCTGGATGGACTTCAAAGAAGAGCCCGTCAACACCTGTGGCGATAGCGGCTTTGGCGAGGGGAAAAACCAGGTCGCGGTTTCCCAGTGAACATCCCCTTCCGGCTCCAGGCATCTGGACACTGTGTGTAGCATCAAAAACCACCGGTACATTCAGCGATTTGAGAACGGCAATACCGGCATAATCTACTACCAGACGGTTATATCCAAAAAAAGTACCACGTTCGGTGATCCAGGTATTTTTTCCTGCCTTGTTCAGTGCATAGCGCATCTCATCGGGCGACATGAACTGTCCCTTTTTGATGTTTACAGTTTTCCCCGACAAACCGGCTTCGTTCAGGAGGTCTGTCTGTCTGCAGAGAAATGCCGGAATCTGGAGTACATCCACAACTTGTGATACTTCGTCAACCTGAGAGGGTTCATGAATATCTGTCAGCACGGGAAGTCCGGTTTTCTGTTTTACAAGATCAAGGATTTTGAGTCCCTCCTGGCGGCCCGGTCCACGGAAAGAGTCTATAGATGTGCGGTTGGCCTTGTCGTAAGAGGCTTTAAAGATGATATCAACCTCGTGTTTCTGCGAAAGAGCTGCAAGGTTTGAAGCGACCTTGAGGCAGAGTTCTTTACTTTCAATTACACAGGGACCGGCTATGAAAAAGATGCTCCGAAGGTTTTTTTTCTGAAATTTAAAAACGGAATCAGCTTTTTTCATAATTTCCTTTCAGGCAGGTTTCCGAGTTTTTGATTGACTCTGAACAAGGTTCAACTTATATTATTTGGCTGTGTTCATGGATAAAAAATAGCATTTCTCCAGACCGATTACAGCGTTTTTTCCAAAAACAATTAATAAACGGAGGACTCCTTATGGCCATTAAAGTCGGGATTAACGGATTCGGAAGGATTGGCAGAATGGTTTTTCAGGCTATCTGCGATCAGGGACTTCTGGGCAAAGAGATCGATGTCGTTGCTGTTGTTGATGTCGCCACAGATGCAGACTACTTTGCATATCAGATGAAGTATGATTCTGTTCATGGACATTTCAAGCACACTGTTGCTACTGAGAAGAGTGATCCCTCAAAAGAGGAAGAAGATATTCTTATTGTAAATGGCCACAAGATCAAATGCATTATGGCCACCAGAAACCCGGCCGAACTTCCCTGGAAAGCCCTGGGAGTTGATTATGTTATCGAGTCAACCGGACTGTTCACAGATGCTGAAAAAGCCAAAGGTCACCTTGAAGCCGGCGCGAAGAAAGTGATTATCTCTGCTCCAGGTAAAGGCGGCGTGAAGACAATCGTTATGGGTGTAAACCAGAACGAGTACGATCCTGCTGCTCATAACATCGTTTCCAATGCATCATGCACCACAAACTGTCTGGCTCCTGTGGTTCATGTTCTGCTCAAAGAAGGTTT
>CAYLVN010000419.1:0-3328 GCA_964387115.1 uncultured Fibrobacter sp. | reverse complement strand
TGAAAATAAATTATGCCCTATCACTTTGAGCAACATTTAATTGCCGAGGTAATAAGCGACTTTATCTTAAAGGCTACAATAAGTTTTAATCTACCTACAGTTCGCCCCTGCGGCCGCAATGTCGTTTGCAAATGTGATAACCATACCTGCCTCCACAACCGGTGGACAACACAGGGGGATAGCGTAAGACCGGCGTCTTCGACGGGCTGGAGCGCAAGGGGGGACGCCCCCTTCCAAAAAAAAACAAAAAAATCTTTATTCATATGAATTACGCATATTGGGGACGCCCTCTACCAAAAAATCTTTAAGATAATGATACCTGAATAGGTTTTAACTGCAGGCCCCCTTCGCCCTCCCGGGTTATGAAATGGATTGGAAAAACATTCCGGCAGCCCTTGAAGGGACGACTCAATTTAACCTCGAATGTAGAATATTTGTTACTGGCTAACGTTGAACCCCTTCCACTAAACCCCTTCCATTAAACCTCTTCACGCTGAACCTTGATAAGTATTATCTGCAGTATAGTATTTTGTGGGTTAATCAGGATAAGTGAAAACTGAAAATTCGATCGGGAGAAAAAAGTTGAAAAAGATATTGCTGACAGGAGGGGGAACAGCCGGACATGTGACCCCTAATATTGCGCTTCTCTGGAAACTTCGGGAGTTGGGGTTTGAAGTTCACTACGCCGGATCAAAAAACGGTATCGAACGGGAACTGATCGGCCGTGAAGGAGTGCCGTATCATCCGTTGAGTGCAGGTAAACTGCGCCGGTATTTTGACTTGAAGAATGTTACGGACCTGTTCAGGATAGCGGCAGGTTTTTTTCAGGCGCTGGTGCTTATTTTCCGGATAAAGCCGCTGATAATTTTCAGTAAGGGAGGATTTGTATCATGTCCAGTGGTCTGGGCCGGATCGTGCTTGAAGATACCGGTAGTAATACATGAATCCGACATGACACCGGGCCTTGCGAACAGGCTTTCGATCCCTTTTGCAGCGAAGGTCTGCTACAGTTTTCCTGAAACCGGAAAATATCTTCCCTCCGGTAAAGGGGTGCATACCGGACTTCCTGTGAGGCAGAGTCTTTTTAACGGGAAGGCCGATGAGGGGCGGAAACTGTGCGGGTTTACAGACCGTAAACCGGTTCTGATGGTGATCGGGGGAAGTCTGGGATCACAGGTGGTTAATACGGCAGTGAGGTCATCTCTTCCTGACCTGCTTAACAATTACAACATTTGTCATATCTGCGGCAAAGGGAATCTCGGCGGGAATAATCCGGGTTATTCCCAGTTTGAATATGTCAACGAGGAGCTTCCGCATCTGTTTGCACTCGCGGATCTTGTAATATCCAGATCAGGAGCCACTACTCTATTTGAACTTTTTTCTCTGCGCAAAGCCAGCCTTCTTATTCCTCTTGGCTCAAACGCGTCGCGGGGCGATCAGATACTGAATGCAGAATCATTTGTAAGACAAGGGTTCAGCAGGGTTCTTTCTCAGGATCATCTGACGCCCTCAACCCTGGTAAAAAGTGTGGAAGAAGCTTTCGGGGCAAGAGAGGAGATGAAAGCGGCGATGGAGAAGAGCAGACTGAGGGATGGAGTCGAGGCGGTCGTTAATGTTATTATTGACACATTAAAATGAAAAGAGTGAAGAATAAGATTTGGAATGCTCTTTCAGATGGTGCTTGACGGAACATGGAGATTAAAAAAGAGGAAAAAGATGAACGGGAGAATGTACGAAGGATTAGAGAAAATTTTCCAGCGTCCGGCGCCGTTTGAACATTATACGGCAGAGGACCTGTGGAAAGATGAAGTCTGAATCTGCGGTATACGTATAGTTCAGGAGATCTTCTTTTTCGTAAACTTGTTCAGTATTCCTGAGGTAACGTTTTCGACGTTGTTACTGTTGACAAGCACATAAAGAATATCACCCGGAAAAATTTCAGTTGAGCCGTAAGGGGCAATGATATTATCATGGCGGTTTATCATCGTAATTGTAGTGCCTTTGGGCAGTGACAATGCTGAAACAAATACGGATCCCTCGTAATCATCATCGTCGATTGCTATCTCGCAGAGTTCCAGATCGCTTGAATGTAAGGTAACCAGTTCCATTGCCTGATTCGGTTTTGGTTTTGGTTTGACCGTAAGCTTCATCCATGATGCGACTCTGCTGATAGTGTTTCCCTGAATCAGCATCGACAGTGCAACAGCAAAGAAGATGATGTTGAATATCTCTCTGGAGCCCGGGATGCTAGCCGCTGCAGGGTAGGTTGCAAGAACTATGGGCACCGATCCTCTTAAGCCACACCAGCTTAGAAGTACTTTTTCTCCGTTTTTAAACTTGTCGAAAATAGTGCAGACCCAAACTGTGAGGGGCCGGGCGATAAAAGAGAGGATTAAAAACAGAACAAGTCCCTCTTTCCAGACACTGCCGAATTCTTTGGGGAAAACAAGGAGTCCCAGAATAACAAATATGCCGACGTTTGCAATGGTCTGTACAGCTTCCAGGAACGACTCCAGGGTCTTCTTGTAAGGAATTCCGGAATTTCCCATCAGGAAGCCGGCAAAAAACGCCGAGATCATGCCGCTTGCCTTCAGTACATCTGCCACGCCGAAGGAGAGAAGAATCATACTTACCAGGTAGATGTAAAAGTATCCTCTATCCAGTATTTTCACACGCTGAAAGAGCAAAACACCGATTTTTCCGATCAGAAGACCGATGCCTATTCCGCCAAAAAACTGCCACAAAAGGAAAAACCCGACTTGAACAGGGCCATTGACGCTTGTTGTGGCAAACTGAATGGCCACGGTGGTCAAAAGAATGGCCATCGGGTCGTTTGTGGCAGATTCTATTTCCAGAAGCGATGTAAGCTTGGGGCTGATTGGCCTGGTGCGGAGAATAGAAAACACAGCCGCAGCATCGGTGGATGATATGATGCAGCCTATAATCAGCGCGTATTTGAAAGAATAATCAAAAATAAAATAGAGCGCCACTGCTGTAATCAGAGCAGTAAAGATGACTCCAAGAGAGGCCAGGACCATGGATGGGCGAAGGACAGTTTTCAGGATCTCTTTTTTAGTACCAAAGCCGCCGATAAAAAGCACAAAAACCAGGGCGAAATCGGCAAGCGTTTTGGCCATTTTGGGATCATCAAAATAGATTAACCCCAAAACGTCGCTCCCGAACAGTATCCCGACCCCCAGTGCAATGACAACCAGTGGGAGTCTCCATTTACTGGCGACTCTGGCAGTCAGAACGATTGAAATCAGAATCAGAGAGGCGATTAAAAGGTACATTTATCGGCGCGCCTTAAGCAGGTTGCTGAAATTGT
>CAYLVN010000418.1:0-3355 GCA_964387115.1 uncultured Fibrobacter sp. | reverse complement strand
GGGCGTTTGTTGTCACAAGCTGGGCAATTGCGCTGAGCACCTTGAGATAGAGCTGCGCTTTTTCTTTGGACGTGATTATCGCAAATACATATTTGACCGTTGTTTCGCGGTAATCATAGCTAACATTAAGTACCCTGTCGAGCCTGATAAAAAGCACCAGTATTTCATCAAGGTTGTCAACATAGCCGTGAGGCAGAGCCAGCTGGTGGCCCAGGAAGGTGGTACCGATATTCTCCCTTTTCATTAGAGATTCTTTTACTGTACCGGCCGAAAGAGTTGTTGCCCTGGAGATTCTTTCAGCTACAAAATCAATAATCTGATGATAGCTGTCGAAATGGTAATCCAGGAATATAAGGCGCGGATCTAAAAGGCTGCTCAGCTTCACTTTTATCCTCTGTTTTCTTGTTGTTGAGTTTCATCTCTCCTGAATAGATATAAAAATAATTATTTCTACGTCACGATCCTATTCAGGGCTCAATATCGACAGCTCCCATCCTCTTCTTATCTGGGAAGCAAATTAACGTTCCTGTTCACCGCAGACCAGACCGCTGACATCCAGCAGTTCCTTGATTTCATTGCGCAGTTCAAGCTTCCAGTTTTTATACCCTGAAAGCAGACTTTCCAGTTTATTTTCTCTTGTAGAGAGAAGTGCCCTTACAACTCCTTTAAGAAAATCAATTTCAGTTCTCAGTCTGTGAATATCGGCTTCATCTGAAACATCTTCCTGAACTTTCTCGAAGAAATGTTTTTCAGCCTGTTTTGCATCCTGGAGCCATATCCCGACATCTTCCCAGCTGCTGCTTTCCATTATGGCAGAATTGACTATGTCTGCAAGAGCTGTTCCAGGGTGTTCTTTGTTCACGTAGACCTTCATTGCTTTAAAATACCTGATCCATAATCCGCTTATGTAAGCCTGTGTTTCTACATCTTCTTCGAGCATTTTAATCTCTTTGTTTAATTTCTCAACCAGAGTATCATCATTCTGCATATAAAGCCCTCCTGCAAAAAGTATAAAGCCTGTTGTACAGTGCTTCGCCTCAGCGGCACTCTGTTTTGTTTTAAATTGAGAACGGAAATTTAGAGATTGAAAGTACTTCCGGGAGATGCATAGATTATATCCAGGAATAATCTGGAATTCAAGGTTTTTTTCTCTACCCTGCACATAACTCAGCCATGTCGTCATTTCTCCATCTCTTTATGTCATAATTTCATCTTCGTGTAACAATTTACCTTCCCGTGATATCAAATGATATTTTTAGAGTCCGTTTCCTTTAAATAAGAAATCAGTTAGAAAGGGTTTATATGAAGAGAAGCCATGTGATAATTACTGTAGCGGTGTTGATTCTTGCCGGATTGGTAGTTCTGCGGCAGTTTTCATCCAATAAGCCCGGGGACCCGAAAACTCAGACTTCATTTGGAAAGAGCGGCGCAAGGGGACCGGTTTCAGTCCAGACCTCACCTTCAGCTCTCAGATATATGCGTCAGGAGCGTGAGTTTACAGGCACAGTCAAGGCTTCTTATTCCTATGTGGTTTCCGCAAAGGTTTCCGGAAGACTTTTGAATCTATCAAAAAGGATAGGTGACAAAGTATCCAGAGAAGAGATTATTGGTCGCATAGATGATACAGAATACCGTCAGGCTTTCCAGGAGGCCGATGCCCAAAAAAGGGTGAGCAATGCATCAATCTCGGAAGCAAGAGCACAACTGGAACAGGCGCAAAGAGAAGAAAAAAGAGTAAAAGAACTGGTCTCCAAAGGAATCTCCTCACAGGCTGAACTTGAAACCGCACAGACCCAGCTTGCCTCTCTACAATCAAGACTTGAGCTGACAGTGGCCCAGATGGCCCAGCGGGATGCGTCCCTGGATCTTGCAAAAACCCGCCTTGCATATACCCGAATCTCAAGCGCTCAGCCCGGACTCATCGCTGAACGTCATGTTGACGGCGGATCGCAGCTCTCAGTTAACACTCCCATCTACACCATAGTCGGTATCGACACCGTTTTTGTTGAAATCGGTGTGACTGAAAGAGACTACTCTCTAATCCGGAAAGGTCAGAAGGCAAAGGTATATGTAGATGCACTCCCGGGCAAAGTGTTTACAGGTGAAATCGCCCGCAGAGCACCAATGTTTCAAACCGCCTCCAGAACCGCAATCGTGGAAGTCTCAATCGATAACGATTCGCTGCTGCTGAAACCGGGTATGTTTGCGAAACTGGAGATAACTCTCCAGGAAAAAGACTCTGCCCTGGCGATCCCCTCCTCAGCAATAATAAACCGTGGCCAGGGCACATTTACATTTGTTCTTGATTCCACTGGAAATTCTGTAAAGTTGACACCAGTAACAACGGGAATAGTGGATGGGGACTATACCGAAATACTCAGCCCAGTTATCGACAGGCCGGTTGTTACTATCGGCGCGCATCTTCTCAGCGACGGGGCAAAGGTGATCACAGCCCAGGGTGGAATCACGCAAAGCCAAAAGAAATTTTCCGGTAACAAAACCGGCAAGGAGCAGAAATAATGAGCAACGGGTTTATCTCCATCCCGGTACGACGTCCTGTCTTAATCACAGTTATCTACCTGATAGTCATAATTATCGGGCTCTTTTCACTCTGGCGCCTGCCTGTCGATCTGATGCCTGAGGTTACGTTCCCAAGCATCACTGTAACATGTGAATACGCCAATGCCGGGCCGCAGGAAGTAGAGGAGCTTATTACAAGGCCTATTGAATCCGCTCTTGCCGGAATTCAGGGCATTGAGGAGATCTCTTCAACATCTTCTGAGGGCCGCTCAAGAGTAAGGGCCATGTTTGTATGGGGAACCAATCTTGAGGAAGCGACAAACGATATACGTGACCGCATAGACCGCATTCTGGGAAGACTTCCCGATGGAGTTGAACGTCCGCAGATTCGAAAATTTGACCTTTCCGCCTCACCGATAATCAACCTTGGAGTGGAGTCGGATTTTGATCCTGCCGAGACCCGCAAACTTATAGAGGACCAGATCCAGTACAGGTTAGAGCGTGTCGAGGGCGTGGCTTCAGTTGACATCCGCGGTGGCTCCCGCAGAGAAATTCAGGTGAAACTTCGTGCGACATCACTTGACGGTCTTCGCATTACACCCGACATGATTCTCAATGCCCTGCGCCAGGAAAACGGCAATATACCTGCTGGATCTATAAAAGAGGGCTCAAAGGAGATTATTGTACGCACTTTTGCCGAATTTCAGGGAGTTGAGGATGTAAGGTCGACTATTGTGACCGTTCGTGACGGAGTTTCACTTACAGTTGGAGATGTCGCAGAAGTGACAGAAGGCCTTGAGGAACGGACAAATTTCGTGCGTATTAACCGCAAACC
>CAYLVN010000417.1:1426-3366 GCA_964387115.1 uncultured Fibrobacter sp. | reverse complement strand
TCTGTTCGATCCGTTCTACCTGTTAAGGGATGCTCTGATGATTAAGCTTCATTCCATGCCATTATCCTGTCTGTTCCTCTTATTAACTGCCTTTTATGTGGGTACATTCGCTTACACAGAAGAGAGCTGGATTCCTCTCAATGAGAGCTATCCCGGTGCTCCGGGAGCCGCCACCTGCATTTCTGTGGGCAAAATAATCTGTGATAAAGAGGGTGTCCTGCATGCAGCCGGACAGTTCATTACTGTTTCCGGGGATACTGTAAATGGAATTGTACGCAGGGATGAAGATGACTGGAAACCGCTTGGGAAAATCAAAGGCTCGATAAGAACTTTTACATTTGATACCACGGGTAATTTGTATGCAGCAGGGGTTTTCCGGATAAACGATTCAGATTCCGCTGTGAACTTTGCAAAATGGAACGGGAAGACCTGGAGTTCCTTTGGGGGCTTGATCGGAAGCAACTACTCATCTGTAAAGACACTTGTTATCGATTCAATCGGTAATATTTATGCAGGGGGCAGCTTTAAAAAGATCGGCCAGGACAGCGCAAACAATATCGCTTTCTGGGATGGAAGCAGATGGAACAGTATAAAAAGCAACTGGTTTTCTGGTGATTCAAGCAACGGGGTAGACGGATTGGTAAACGCTATTGCATTCACAAAAACATCTATGGCTGTAGGAGGAAATTTCACAGTCGATTTCGGGAAAAACCAACTGGAGTCAATAGGGTATTGGCAAGATATAAGTTTCAAATACTTTGCGGGTCAGGGCTGCTCCCGCAGGGACTTTACAACAGGAGATATCGTAGTCGCTACTGTTTATGATATCGCTGTAAGCGCAAACCGGGAAAAGATCTGGGTCGGCGGGAATTTCAGCGGTCTTGACGGATGGACAAACTATGGCCTTGGCGGGTCATCAGGGGGTACACTGCTTGGGCCCTCCTCAGCTGTGACATCGCTTGAATCACTTGGCAATTCAGGAGTGTTTATCTGCGGATCGCTCTCTATAAATAATCCTTATGGTAAGCCGACTCAATTCCCAAAGATAATGTATCATGGCTCAGGTCACCCTGATTTCACAACTTATATGCTTTCAAATGGTCCTGATGGTACGGTTTCTGAAATGGCTTATGACAGCCTGTCAAATTCGCTCTATATTTCAGGCAGCTTTAAAAATGTGGGTGGAAAGCATTCTCCAAAAATTGCCAGATTTCAGCTCGATCTGCCTTCCAGGGCAGCATTTCCTGCGAAAAAGGTGAATACACATTACTATGCAATGCTGGCCGGAAGAGATCTTATTCTCTCAGGAATTCCCACGGGAGATTACAGGGTCGCTTTGTTTTCTCTGAACGGACGGCAGCTCTTTTTAAAAGATATAGAATTGAGATCGGGTAAAGCCAGGATCGGTTTGCCGTTTAAAGCCGAAGGCAGTTTTATTTGTAAAATTACGCCTGCAAGCGGCAGAAACAGTTACGAGTTGCAAGTAGTAAGTTGCAAGTAGCAAGTAGCAAGTTGAAAGTTGCAAGTCACAAGTTGAAAGTCACAGGAAGGAAGAAGAAAGAAAAAAGCGAATCAAACTTTTTAGTCAATTTTTGAAGACAATCATTTTATCATCCTCTTCCTTAACCTTCCTATTGCCGGCCAACCGGTCAGCACTGTAAAAAGTGCTAATGCAGAGAGATCATAAAATATTACCGCCGAAAAATCTCCCAGTATCAGTGCTCTTGCCGGTCTGACTGAATGTGTCAGAGGGAAGAATTCAGCAGCGACACGCAGAACAGGCGGCAGATTTTCAATAGGAAAAATCACTCCTGAGAAAAAAAACATGGGGGAGAGGAACCCGGTAAAATAAAAATTGAAGTGGTTGATATTTGTTACAAATGACGTTATCAGAAGAGAAATAGCCGCAAACATCACACCGGTAAGAAATCCGATCACAG
>CAYLVN010000417.1:0-1416 GCA_964387115.1 uncultured Fibrobacter sp. | reverse complement strand
CACAGGTGCTGATAAACTCCACAGAGGAACAAGCCCGAATGCCGCTACTACCAGGATTACTGCAAATGAGAAAAAAAGACCCTTTGTTCCGGCCCAGAGTATTTCACCTATAAGTAAATCGTTTACTCCAAGAGGCGCTGAAAGCATCCCGTCGTAGACTTTGTCAAATTCCAGCCGGATGAAGGTTCCGTAAGAGCATTCAAATGCGGATGTAAACATGGCGGCTGTGATTGGCAGTCCGGTCGCAAGGAATGTGACATATGGTATTCCGCTCATCTCACTTATGTATCTGCTCATTCCCAGGCCTATCCCGGCCAGAAAAATGAGGGGCTCCAGAAAAGGCGGCAGGCCATTACTGATAAGGCTTTTTGTGTATACACGGTAATGACGATACCAGACACCTGATATTCGTTTCGTAAATGGAGGATAAAGCTGCTGTTTACTGGACCGCATTGAGTGAGCTCCCTGTGATCTTTAAGAACAGGTCCTCAAGATTTGACTGACGAAGAAAGTACTCTCCCGGGTTAAGCCCCGATACCGCTTTCTGCAGAAATAACTGATCACTGCTGAATACTTTTACAGTTCCGCCATTTTTATCGATTCTTGTATTCTGCTGAAGAGATGATTTTATTCTGGAGTAAGCTTCCGGAGTGTTGATCTCAAGCACAAACGGCTCAATATGTTTTCTGACCAGTTCCTGAGGATTTCCTTCCAGATGCTTTTCTCCTTTATTCATGATAATCAGATTGTCACAGATGTGGAATGCCTCTTCCATATAATGCGTTGTCAGAAGTATAGTCATCCCCTGGCGTTTAAGCCCTCTTAATTTATCCCATATAAGGTGCCTGACCTGGGGATCGAGTCCGGTTGTGGGTTCATCAAGAATAAGAAGCCTTGGTTTGTTTAACAAAGCCCGGGCTATTATAAGCCTCCTCTTCATCCCGCCGCTAAGCTCCCTGATACGAGCTCTGTGTTTATCTGAGAGCTCCATGAAATGCAGAAGCTCATCTATGCGATCTCTGGCCTCAGGACGAGGAATGTCATAGAAGCGGCAGAAGACATAGAGGTTCTGCTCAACATTCAGCTCCTCATCAAGATTGTTTTCCTGAGGTACAACCCCGGACAGAAATTTTATAGCGAGAGGCTCAATCTGCGGATCAAAACCGAAAACAGATATTTCCCCCGCCGGTTCACAGTCCCTGTCGCTTGCCCCGTAAATCATCCGCATCATTGTGCTTTTACCAGCGCCATTGGGGCCAAGGAGTCCAAAGCAGATCGACTCCGGGACAGAAAAACTCAGATTTTTTACGGCTCTCACACTGCCATAACACTTATTGACCCGCACAGCTTTAATAACCGGCTCAGACATCTTTTGGTTCCACAAATTTAAGGGTCGAAATAGGGATGAAAACAGGT
>CAYLVN010000416.1:1996-3370 GCA_964387115.1 uncultured Fibrobacter sp. | reverse complement strand
TTTGCGTCCTCTGCGTTTTAAAATCTTTATTTTGAATAATGGCAGAGATATAAACTATATGGAAATAATAAAGAGCTTGAGCGCATCCATGCGCATAAGACAATCGGTGGGAAAACAGGCCACCAACAAGCCAAAGCTGTAATTCAACTGTAAAGCACTAAGTACAGTGCATTACAATTGCACTACAGCTGTTGGCCGACCCGTTATTCTCAAAAGCTAAATAATATCTATCTTATTTACCACATCTATAACGCCATCAGTGTTACACACAATATTTTCCGCAGCCTCATAAGCTGCCTTTCCGGAAACATCCCCGGTCAGGATTACCTTTCCATTATCAACCTGAACATCTATAGAATTCACATCAATTTCTACATGTCTGTCAAAAGCAGCCTCTATATCGCGGGCTATGAGCTCATCAACATAATGCTGTGCAGGAACAACTGCCAGACGATTGTTAACAGAAACAACGCCATTGACGTTCAGTATGATCTCTCCAGCCCGGATTTTTTGCCAGTAGGCCGGCACCGTTCCGTCAAGTGTCACCTTTCCGTTGTCAACAGAGGCAAGGATATCGGTGTTATCTATATTTGAATCCCACAAAAGTACATTTAAAACCATTCCTTTGATTTCCCCATCAGAGGGTACAATGTGACCTGAGGGAAAACGCACAGAGATGTCGTTTTGGACTGCATTTACACCCGGAACCGCCCAGACATCCTGCTCTGCGGCCAGCCTGGCCATAAAAGACGGGGTCGTACCATTTAGAATTACTGTTCCATCCCGCATCTCTATGGAAATTCCTGATGCATCGATACGGGAATCCCAGAAGAGTTGATCGATGATTTTTTTTTTGATTTCCTCTTTACTGAGTGCCATTTGCTCTCCTGTTTTCTCTTTTTTCAAATGCTTTCTGTAGCAATTCTGTAACTTCATTATCTTCAACCTGCTCAAAATCCTCATACCAGTAACCCACAGACATAAAGGGCTCCGGCATGCTTAAACATACCACCTCATCTGCCTCTGACTTCAGTTCCTCACAGCTTGACTGTGCTCCTACCGGAATTGCCGCAACCAGCACCGATGGTTCCTTGCGCCTGATAGCTTTCAGCGCCGCTTTCATTGTAGCCCCTGTTGCAACTCCATCATCGATCACTAATACCGTTCTGCCGGTGATGCGCGGGGGTAAACGGCCGTTGCGATAAAGTTTCTGGCGGCGGGCGAGCTCCTTACGCTCGCGTTCTGCCGTTTGGTCGATGATTTCCTCTGAAATGGACAAGTAGTTTACAACTGCGTCATTGAGAAACACTATCCCTCCCTCAGCAATTGCTCCCATCGCCAGCTCCGATTCAAACGGGGTACCTAATTTCCTTA
>CAYLVN010000416.1:0-1986 GCA_964387115.1 uncultured Fibrobacter sp. | reverse complement strand
CCAGAAACAGATCTAACTCGCCATTTAAGGCCTCCGAGACCTCATATGCTACTTTGATACCACCTCTGGGAAGAGCCAGCACCAGAAGGTCGGGCGTGTTTGCGTATCTGGCAAGTTTTAAAGCCAGTTTTCTTCCAGCCTCCTGCCGGTTGCGGTATCTCTCCATCATAAAATCACTCCTTTAATGAAAACCTTTTTCAAAAACGGAAAAAAGGTTCTCAAATCGGGAAGCTCTACCATCTTATAGTACCCTCATCTGTGCCTCCATAACCACTGTGGCCATAATCACCAACACTTTTTGGCTTGCGGCCTGTTGCCTCACTCACTTTTATATGACGGCCCTGAAACTCTTTACCGTTAAGGTTATGAATAGCGGTTTCTGCGTTCTCCATCTCCACAAATCCAAAACCCCGTGATCTCCCTGTTTCCCTGTCGGTTATTATGGATGCTGATTCCACTTTACCATACTGGCTGAAAAGATCCTTTAAAGCCTCATCTGTTGTGCCCCAGGATAGATTTCCTATGTAGAGTTTCTTTGACATTCTTTGACCCCTTACAAATTTATCCTATTGTTTTTTTTGATAATTACCTGTCGATTGTGTTGTAAGTGCAATCACAATACCAAAAAGCTTTCAGTGCGGCAGTAGTTTTGCTCTCCTGAGATGACATTCAAAGGATATAAACATGAACAAAAGAGGAAGCGGTATTCTGCTTCACATCACCTCTCTGCCATCTCCTTACGGAATCGGAGACTTTGGCCCCAAGGCTTATCGCTTCGCAGATTTTCTCTCCCAGACAAAACAGAGTTACTGGCAGGTTCTTCCCCTCAACCCCACAGACCCCCAGCGCGATTACTCTCCTTACAGCAGCAACTCCTCTTTTGCCCTCAACCCCCTGCTCATAAGCCCTGAGCTTCTGGCAGAAGAAAACTATATAGATAAATCGGAATCTGTCCCCCCTTCGATATCCAGAACCGATAGAGCCGAGTACCAGACTGCCCGGACCTATAAACTGTCAATTCTTGAATCTGCATTCAGAAAAGCATACCAGAAAGGTCTGGGCACCGATTTCCAGATTTTCTGCAGCCAGCACAGGCTCTGGCTCGACAACCATGCCCTCTATACTGCCCTTTCCTCAAAATTCAACGGCAAATCCTGGAGCCAGTGGCCCGAGAGCATCCGTAACCGCAATCCCGATGCCCTTAAAGATGCATCCAGTGATCTGCAGGAATTGATTCTTAAGGAAAAATTCATACAGTTTCTACTTCTGCATCAGTGGAACAAACTGAGGGATTACTGTCATTCCCGCAGTGTCCAGATAATCGGAGACCTGCCGATGTTTGTCAATTTTGAGAGCTCTGATGTATGGGCCAGTCCCGCTATTTTCAAACTCGATGAGAAGCTTCAGCCGGAGTTCTACGCAGGAGTGCCTCCGGATCGTTTCAGCGGCACCGGCCAGCTCTGGCAGAACCCAGTTTACAACTGGAAGACCCTTTCCGGAAATGGATACCACTGGTGGGTGGAGAGGTTTAAACGATCCTTCGAATTGTTTGACATCCTGAGAATCGATCATTTCCGCGGACTTGTAGCCTATTGGGAAATTTCAGCTCAAAACATGGATCCCTCAATTGGAAAATGGGAATCGGTGCCGGTATTTGATTTCTTTAATACTATCTTCAAACACTTCTACTGTTTTCCTGTCATAGCCGAGGATCTGGGCATAATTACTCCCGATGTGCGTGAGACCATTGCCCGCCTTGGTATTCCGGGCATGAAAGTGCTTCTATTTGCATTTGAGAACGGCACCAGAAACCACCCCTATCTTCCTCACATGTATGAGCGAAACTGCATGGCATGTACCGGCACCCATGATACAAACACCATCAGAGGATGGTTCGAAGATGATTCTTCCGCCGATGAACGCAAAAACCTGTTCCGTTATCTGGGAGAAAGCATCAGCAGCGAACAGATAAACTGGAAAGCGATT
>CAYLVN010000415.1:2046-3382 GCA_964387115.1 uncultured Fibrobacter sp. | reverse complement strand
CGAAAAAATCGCTTTCAGATTGGGCGGAAGCGGCGGTGGTCATTCCAGAGTAGCGGCTGGCAGGGTCCCGTTTGATACAGATTCGGCAAATAAGGCACTGGAGAAATTCGAACTTACTGTAAAAGAGGTCCTCGGAATCCCGGCAGATGTAACCGAGGAAAAGCTGATTTGATTGGCAATATAGGAGAATAAAATGTGGGATTACACTGACAAAGTTCGCGATCATTATCTTCATCCCAGAAATGTAGGGGAAATTGAGAATCCTGATGGTTTTGGGGAAATTGGAAATATTACCTGTGGTGATGCACTCAGATTAACTTTTAAACTCGATGAGCAGAAAAGAATCTCTGACATCCGTTTTAAAACCTTCGGCTGCGGAAGCGCAATTGCATCGGCATCCGTACTGACAGAACTCTGCAAGGGAAAAACACTTGAAGAGGTCAGGAAAATTACAAATAAAGACATTGCAGATGCACTCGGGGGCCTCCCCAGAGAAAAAATGCACTGCAGTGTAATGGGAGAAGAGGCATTGGAAGCGGCTATTGCCTTCTATGAAACCGGCGGCAAGGTCTCTACCCCTCCTGAAAAAGAAGGAACTGTCATTTGCCATTGCTTTGGAATCACCGATAAAGAAATCGAAAAAGCAATTAGTGATAACGGGCTTAAGACAATCGATGATGTCACTAACTTCACCAAGGCCGGCGGAGCCTGCGGCGGATGTCATGATGAAATTCAGAAAATTATTGACCGGGTTACCGGTTCCAAAAGCCAGCAGCCTGCAAAACAGGTTCGTCTCACCAATCTTCAGAAAATTGACAAAATCAGAGAAGTACTCAAATCTGATATAAATCCGATCTTAAATCAGGATGGTGGAGAATGCCAGCTTGTCGATGTAGACGGTAATGATGTCTATGTTACAATGAAAGGACATTGCTCCGGCTGTGCATTTTCCAGTATGACTCTGATCAATGTCGTAGAAAAGAAACTCAGGGAAAAGATTTCTGCAGAACTTGTAGTTAAACTTTCCTGAGCCAAGGAAGAGTAACTGAGTGATAAGTGTAATCACATGTTCCAACAAAGATCCATCCCGGGATCTGCATCGGCGCAACATTGCCAGGACCATCGGGACACTTCACGAATATATTCGTATTGATAATCGTGACGGACGATTTGGATTATGCGCCGCCTACAATGAAGGAGTAAAGCTCTCAGGAGGAGAAATCCTTGTATTCGTTCATGAAGATGTTTTTTTCATGGAGATGAACTGGGGAGAGGTACTGGAGAAGAAATTCGATGATCCTTCAGTGGGCCTGGTTGGAGTCGCAGGAACACAATA
>CAYLVN010000415.1:0-2036 GCA_964387115.1 uncultured Fibrobacter sp. | reverse complement strand
CTCTTCAGTGACACCCCCGGATGGGTTGTTGCAGGAAGGCCATATATAAAAGGGCATGTGGTTCATGAACTACAGAACGGTGATGTTTATAACCTGACAGTTTTTGACTGGGATAAAAACGATTCTGATGTTGTAGCTGTTGACGGGCTTTTTTTTGCGGTCAGGAAAAGTCTCTTTGACAAAATCCGCTTTGATGATAAGACTTTTGACAGTTTCCACTTCTATGATCTTGATATCTGCATGCAAATCCGGCGTACACACCGATTGATTGTCACCTGGGATATCCTTGTAAAGCATCAGTCAGAAGGATCGTTTGACAGGAACTGGGAAAAATATGCGGCGGAATTCCTGAAAAAATACAGTAATGAACTGCCGGCCTCCTGTACAGATAAAATTCCCGATTTGTCAAAAAGGATCTCCTTCGAAAATTTTAATCTCAAAGGGAAAGCTCCTCAGGTAACAATCACCTGACATTCATTTTTTGATACTCTTTGGCGCGCAGAAAACATGACTTTCCATCTATAAAAGGTTATAGATTATTACAGGGGTTTTCTTACTCTTCCAGCATAAATCCAACTTTATTGTTTAAAAACAAAATATCTGTTTCAAAATCAAACGTCTTCTTCGACAATCAGATTCATCCACCCCGCTCTGTTGCCTCATTTAAGCAGATACCCTTTTTGGCATAGCTATTGCTTTAATGAGCACACAAAAATCGGAACTTTTTTCTCAAAATTCCATTTAATCTCAACGGAGGTCTCTTATGAACGTCAAACCACTCGAGGATCGCGTTTTGTTGAAGCCTATGGAGGCAGAACAGAAAACTGCCGGCGGTATCATCATTCCGGATAACGCCAAAGAAAAACCCCAGAAAGGTGAAATTGTCGCGGTTGGCCCGGGCAAGATGACCGATAAGGGTCAGAGGGCTGAAATGTCCCTTAAAAAAGGTGACAAAGTGCTCTATGGTAAGTATTCAGGAACTGAGATAACTATCGAAGGTGAAGACTACCTCATTCTCCGTGAAAGCGATGTCCTTGCTGTAATCTGATTATCCAAATGTATATAATTGTCTGAAAGGAGATAGATGTTATGGCAGCAAAAATGCTTGCGTTTGATATTTCTGCCCGTGAAAAGCTTATTAACGGTGTTGATATGCTGGCCAATGCAGTCAAAGTGACTCTTGGGCCGCGTGGACGAAATGTTGTGCTTGAGAAGAGCTGGGGCTCCCCCACCGTCACAAAAGACGGTGTTACAGTCGCAAAAGAAGTAGAGCTCGATGACAAGTTCGAAAATATGGGTGCCAAACTGGTTAAAGAGGTCGCAGCAAAGACTTCCGATATCGCCGGTGACGGAACAACCACAGCAACGGTTCTGGCTCAGGTAATTGCTCACCTGGGGATTAAAAATGTGACAGCTGGCTCAGACCCGATGGCAATTAAGCGCGGTATGGACAAAGCGGTTAAAATTGTAATAGAGCAGCTTAAAAAAGATTCCCGTCCTGTAAGCGACAAAAAAGAGATCGCTCAGGTAGGTACAATCTCCGCCAACAACGACCCCACAATCGGAAATCTCCTTGCTGATGCCATGGAGAAGGTCGGTAAAGACGGTGTGATAACGGTCGAAGAAGCCAAGAGCATGGAAACCACTCTGGATGTAGTAGAAGGAATGCAGTTTGACCGTGGCTATCTCTCCCCTTACTTTGTGACAAATTCCGACAGCATGGAATGCGTTCTTGAAGAGCCGCTCATTCTTATCCACGACAAAAAGATCAGCGCAATGAAAGATCTGCTTCCACTGCTTGAGAAGATTGTTCAGATGGGTAAGAGCTTCCTGATTATCGCAGAAGATCTTGAAGGAGAGGCTCTTGCGACTCTGGTTGTAAACAGACTCCGTGGAACTCTCAAAGTTGCAGCCGTAAAGGCCCCTGGTTTTGGTGACCGCAGAAAAGCAATGCTGGAAGATATCGCGGTACTCACTGGTGGTATTGTTATCTCCGAAGAAGCCGGTTTCAAGCTTGAAAACACAACTCTTGATTC
>CAYLVN010000414.1:0-3388 GCA_964387115.1 uncultured Fibrobacter sp. | reverse complement strand
GCTGGGGCGGAAGGATTCGAACCCTCGAATGCGAGGACCAAAACCTCGTGACTTACCGCTTGTCGACGCCCCAGTAAAAAAACGGCAATCTCTTAATATAATTTCAGGAACAGGAAAAATAAAAGAGTGTATGTAATATTACATCTGTGATGTCCACAACACACCTCCTGATTTGGAAAAACCACAGATTCTTTTGACATACGACTCAATGGATCTGAAATAAAACAGTATCCGTATAGTAACTCTTTTGCCTGACCCGAATCAGGGCGAGCTGCCATTTATCCCTTACTCATAAAGGTCTAAATGCACTTCATTTCTTCCCGGATGCATAAATCAGGTATGAAGAAAATGAAGCAGAATTAAAATGCAATTTGTCTTAATACCAGTCAGAGAAACAGTTTTATGCAATTCGTTTTTTTAAAGTACAGTCATTTAATAATAAGTGGAATAACCCGATGGAGCTTAAATCTCTTAAATACTTGCAGTTAAGCAGTGTAAAACAATTATTTTAATCTTTTTTACCTAACCTGGAGACGGATCGAGAGAAAAGATCATGGTAGCAACCAAAAAAGATATTCTTTCATTACTGGATTTTTCCCGGGAGGAAATCACCAGTGTTCTTGAAAGTGCATCCGATCTCAAAAAAAACCGTTTGAAATCGGACCCCAAAGCGTTCAAAGACCGCACCGGAGTCATGATTTTTGAAAAACCATCACTGAGAACCCGGATAACTTTTGAAACCGCCATCAATGAACTCGGCGGTCACCCAATAAACCTGTCCGGTGAAACAATCGGAATGGGTATACGGGAGAGCGTCGAAGATGTAGCCAGAAACCTTGAACGGTGGGTTCACCTGATAATTGCCAGGACATTCAGCCACAGGACAGTTGAACTTCTTGCCCGTTCCAGCAGAATTCCTGTAATCAATGCCCTGACAGACAAATTTCATCCTTGTCAAGCACTGGCATTTGCACTTACACTATATGAAAATATCGGGAAATTCCGGGACGCAAAAGTTGTATTTGTCGGCGACAGCAACAACGTCTGTAATTCCATTATGGGCCTGTGTGCAAAAGTCGGATACGATTTCACTGTTGTATGCCCGCCCGGTTACGCTCCAAAAGATGATGTGCTGAAGCCTTGTCTTGAAGCAGCGGCAGAGACCGGCTCCCACATCGAGGTTACACATGATCTCCTGGGTGCGATTAAAGATGCGACAGCACTTTATACCGACGTATGGACCAGCATGGGCCAGGAGAGCGAGACTGAAAAAAGGAAACGTGATTTCACAGGTTACCAGCTAAATGAGAAAGTCCTTTCCCGAGCACCATCCGGGGTACTTGTCTCACACTGTCTTCCAGCTCGCCGCGGTGAAGAAATAACAAGCGAAGTCCTTGACTCAGACCACTCCATAGCCTTTGATGAAGCTGAAAACAGACTTCATGTACAGAAGGCAATCATCTTACACCTATTCTCCTGAATTCGAAAGGCAGATTTTATGAGTGAAGACAGAGTTCCTTTCGGGATCAAAGCACTTGACAAAATGATTTCAGGTGGTCTCCTCAGAGGTTCTGCGAATCTTCTTGAAGGAGCCCCGGGCACAGGCAAGACGACCCTTGCCATGCAGTTCATATATAATGGTATCACCATGTATAACGAACCTGGCCTGATTATCACATTTGAGGAGTTCCCACAGCAGTATTACCACGATGCATTGCAGTTTGGCTGGGATTTCAAGAAGCTGGAAGAGGAAGGAAAGCTGAAAATCATCTTTTCTGATCCCCAGACCACAATTTCTGAATTCGATAAAATGGACGGGGTTTTTGTATCCATGGTGGAAAAGATGGGTATCAGGAGAATGGCAATCGACAGCATGACTCATTTTGAATCCATTGTGGCAGATCCCTTTGAACTTCGTGAGATCGAGACCCGCCTTATCAATGCCATAAAGCGAGAAGGTGTCACAAGCATTCTCCTCAAAGAGAATGACAGCCTGCTGGGGCAGATGACACAGATGACGAGCAAAATTCCGTTTATAGTTGACTCTTACACAGTGCTTCGATATGTGGAAATCGACAGCGCAATTGAAAAGGCCCTCTGCATTCTTAAGATGCGCGGCAGTGATCACCAGAAGGATATCCGCTGTTTCCGTATCACATCAAAGGGTATAGAAGTAGAATCAAAGTTCAGCGGCCGCGAGGGAATCATGAGCGGAATAACTCATTCTACACCACAAGATGCATTTGTCAATGCATTCGGGAAACATTGATGAGTTCGTTTCCCGCAGGCATTGAAGCGTTGCTTCTGAGCGGCTATGTCCTCTTCAGCAGTCTTCTGAACCTGATGGCACTGCTGATTTCGGCTTTTTACCATAAAAAATTCAACCAGGCCTCTCCCAAGGCCGGGTTTATTATAGCCATTACATTGGCTATTGTGTTCATAGTGGTTTTGTTTATCGGCGATAACAGCGTTCCGTTTCAGATCACATTTGTTTTTGCGCTTCTGGGAAGCGGAGTTGCATCGGCACTCAGCATAACAGGCCTCTTCTTTACAATGAGGAGGATTCGGAAATAAAATGATCTATCAGAGCCTGTTCTTTTTCGATCTCTCAGCAGTCATTCTTATGGCTGTGCTGGCCTATTTAAGCAAGCGCCTGGGCGAAGCGCTGAAGATCGGGCCTTACTACAAGATCCTCTACGCCACAGGAATACTGATAGTATGCGCAATCGTTCTTGACATGGTAAATGAAGCCGTTACACTTAACCTGCCGATTTCAGTAATTTCCATATCTATGCGCTTTGCAGCCGGTGTTGCAGCTTTTCTTGTTTGTCTGAAATATTGGAAATGGTTGTTTTCAGAGTTTTTCAGAAATTGAGGTACGGTGCCTATGGCCAAAAAAATACTGGTAATTGAAGATGACAAAGACATCGCAGATTTGGTAAAATTAGTACTGGAAACCACAGAGGACTTTGAGGTGGAAACAGTACTTGATCCGCTTAAGGCTTATGAGACTGTTAAATCTTATAATCCTGATGCGATTTTACTTGATCTTTCAATGCCTAAAATGGATGGGTGGGCCGTATTCAAAATGATAAGAAGCGATTCATCTTTTTCCAGAGTACCTATTGCAATACTCACAGCAAAAAGTCAGCAGTTTGATGAGATGGTCGGACTTCATATCATGAACGCCGATGCCTATATTACTAAACCCTTCGGAAAACAAGAATTGATTGATAAAACTTATGAGCTCTTCAATAAAGGAAAAAAATAAACGGATTCTGGTAGTTGACGACGAGGTAGATGTTCTGGATTTCCTGAAGATCTATCTGGAGTCGCTTGGATGGGAGGTTTGTACTGTCCCCACTACCGAGGCAGCATTCAAGGAGCT
>CAYLVN010000413.1:2692-3394 GCA_964387115.1 uncultured Fibrobacter sp. | reverse complement strand
TCCGCAATCACTCAACATCTTCACCTTGCACAAACCGCATGTTCCCTTGTTTCCACAGGCGGAAGGGAGATGAATACCCTGTGCTTTCAGCACGTCAATGAGCTTCTGATCATCTTCAACGGTTAACAGCCTGGTTCCGCGATTAATGTCTATTGTGGCCATAATCTCTGCTCCGCAAATGAGGAAAAAAGGGTAATTCAAAAACCTGACTAATGCACCAGGGATTTTCTTTAAAAATAAGATACCTGGTTGAAGAAAACCAGCCCTATCTGCGTCAGATAGTTTTTTGAAAACAGCAGATGCGGGTGGTAACTCCAAATCTCACACTCAAGAGACAGTAAAGCGGTGTTATAGGTTGACAATAAGAGAAATTGACTGGAATGATGTTTATGAAAGAGAGGACAATTCCGCCCCCGGAACGGCTATTCCAATTCCGGGCTGCCCTGAAAGGGCAATCTATATCAGCGAAGGGCAACGCCCTGGTGAGCTGAAAAATGGAAACGTTTCAATTCAGCTCTGAAAGAGCGATCTAAATGTTGGTTGTAAAGCCTGAGGGAAATTCATAAATTTCACGGTTTGGATTACGATTTACATATTTTTGGGATTAAAACAATCTTTTAGTACGCACTTTCAGTGCTATAAGAAAAAATTCGTGCTTTGGATTTATACACCAGAGCGTTGCCCTTCGCTGGGGTAGATCAG
>CAYLVN010000413.1:0-2682 GCA_964387115.1 uncultured Fibrobacter sp. | reverse complement strand
CAGCCTTTCAGGCTGGTCAGAAATCTGATTTCCATAACATTTCGATTATGCTGATACATGGTTATACAACGGCTGCACTCGCACTCTAATTGACACAGTGTAAGCGGCATTGCCTTTTGTTCATCAGACCATAAATGAAAAATAGAGAAGGACAACGGTCCCAAGAACTATCCGGTAGTAGGCAAAAGGCTTGAAATTATTCTTCCGTATATAGTTCATAAACAAAGCAATCACCGCCCAGGCGACGACAAACGATACAAAAAAGCCAACCCCCAGCACCTGCCACTGAAGCGCAGTAAGATTGAAACCCGACTTGAAAAGCGACAGTGTCGATGCTCCAACCATAGTGGGTATAGCAAGGAAAAATGAAAACTCAGCTGCAGCAGCTCTTGAAGCACCAAGAGCCATGGCTCCCATGATGGTTGCAGCAGAACGCGATGTACCGGGTATCATGGCCAGAGTCTGAAAGAAACCAATGCCTACAGCTGTCATGAATGTAAGAGACGCTACAGAGTCGAACCTGGCATCCTTGTTACTTCTTTCAAGAATTATCAGAATTATTCCGCCGATTACAAGTGCTGTTGCCACGACATAAGAATTGAACAGTTTCTCCTCGATCTTATCCGCAAATAAAACACCGATCACTACCGCAGGGGATACCCCGACAATGGTTTTTATCCATGTATCCCAGACATCTTTACGCTGCTGGTCGGTTTTGTTGCGGCTGAAAGGGTACAGCCTGTCCCAGAAATAGACGACAACGGATAGAATAGCCCCCAGTTGAATAACGATATTGAAAAGGTTGGCAAAATCACCTGTAAAGTCAATAAACTGATTCATAAGTATCAGATGCCCGGTACTGCTGATTGGAAGAAACTCGGTGATTCCTTCCACTATGCCTAATATGACTGCCTTTAGAAAATCTCCCATGCTTATCCTTAACAATGCGTGTTTAAGAAAAACTGCTCTGGTACATATATATCAGAGCAAAATGCAGTTATTCAGTATTCATTTCCGAATCGGAGTCGGATAGGTATCGGAATCGAAAATTACAGTAATTGAGAATCGATCCCGATTCTGATGCCCACGGCACCCGATAACTACCCATCAAAAAAAGGGCCGTCATTCAATGAAAATATCGGGCCACCTGTCATTCCCTGAATGGAAAGTAAGCCTGGTGACTCCTTTCTTTTTATCTCCTGATATTTTCCAAAGATACACTTCATAATCGTAAATATCATGCTCATGTCCATATTGAGTCGCACACCAGACCATCCATTTCCCGTTTTTATCAAGTTTCGGGAAGTATTCATGCGATCGTCTCCCGGGCAGATCCATGAATCTGATGTTTTTGGGTATTGAAAGCCCTGAAATCCTGTCAAGCGGCTTTCCTTCGCTGTCAATTGACAGGGCAAGTACCTCGGTTCCCCCGTTACCCTGACCCTCATTCATTCTAAGAATCTTCTTGCCATCATGAAACCATTCCATCTGACAGCCTCCGCCAGTGCTGTACCAGGTTTTTGTTACCAGGTTCCAGATACCGGTCTCCCTTTTTGTTCCACGCAGGGTGACAGCTAAAAGATGTCCATCTGATGAAAGCACCGGCTGTTGAGAAACGGTGCCTTTCTTAATCTGCTCTTCAGCATCAAAAACAAGCTCTTCTTCGTCGTTTTCGAGATTCTTTACAAATACTTTCGAGCCCCGTGAAAAAACGATGGAACTGCCGTCTGGACGCCATGTAGCCCAGGTGGCATCCTGAGCCACTTTCTTTTCCTCACCGCTCTCAATGTCTATGGTCCAGGTATCCCACTTATCAAAGATATCCGCATCCCCCTCCCGAACCCACCCGGATTTGCTTCTGGTAAAAAGCACAGATCTTCCGTCCGGAGAGAATCTGGAGTACCAGTCAACGTTGTCGCTTTTTGTGAGCTGTTTCTGACCGGTGCCATCAGCATTCATGATCCACAGGTCATGTCTGCTTGAGGACCTTGAGGATGACCAGACAATTTTTCCCTTAATTGTGCCCTTAAGCTGCTCCAGGACTTTTTTCTCCTGTGCTTTCGGTTTGACATCTGAACCTGCGGGCGCCTCCTGAGCCAGAGTAAAGACAGCTGCGGTTATAAAGCAAAACACGATTTTAATAAGCATTTTTATCTCTCTTAACATTTAGTAATTTTCCTGCATCTTTGTTAAACGGATCTTGTATTAGGACCCTTTTTAGATATCTGCCTGCCATCGCATCGTTGCCCTGCTGTTTATAGATTGACGCAAGAAGCAGAAGTGCCGCCTTGTACGGTTTTTTACTCACCAGCTTCTCAAGGGCAATCACCGCTTCGGGTATCTTTCCCCCGAGCATCTTTACTTTTGCCTCCAGAATCAGGTTTTCCGGTTTTTCTGAACCTTTCAGAACATTTTCTGCAGATTCGTACTCTCCAAGAGCCGCCAGAAAGCCTCCCAGATAAAAAAGAGCTTCCTGTCTGAGATCATTGGTTCTGTACCTGTCTGACAGTGCCTGTTTAAGGGAGTCCACAACAGCCACAGAACCAAGATCAAGCTCAGAGCCTGACTGAGACGCGTGAATAAAAAGAGCTTCCGAACCATCAGTGTAAAGGAGGTTCCAGAGTGAATCCCTGTACAATTGACGAGCCAGATTGTGATATCTGGTATTGTTCCCTGCAGGGA
>CAYLVN010000412.1:0-3423 GCA_964387115.1 uncultured Fibrobacter sp. | reverse complement strand
AAGTTACCTCTGGGGTGAGACAGTGCTTAACACGTTAAGTCAAAAGTCATCTTGGAGTAGACAGTGACTTAATACGTTAAATCAAAAAGTTACCTTAGGAATTACATAAGTCACCTCTGGGGAGAGATCGTGACTTAACTCGTTAAATCCGAAACTTACCTCTGGGGTGACAATCTTCAGGCACCAAAAGCCAATAATCGTCCCCCCCCAAAAAAACAGGCCCAAACCACACTCGCAGCTTTAAATTGCAACTTCCAACTTGCAATAATATACTATAGCTTTGATCTCGTGCTCTAACAGGAGATATTGATGTCCACGATGTTGCCTGACGACAATGACTCTGCACGGTGCTGGTGCGGAGGACAGACCGAAAAATCAACGCATGAACTCTATGGCAGATGTAAAAATTGCGGCACTCTGGTCTTGAAAAAAGCCTATACAGCAGAGGACTTGAAGAAATTTTACGGGATGGATCAGTACTGGCACAAACACCAGCTCGAGAAAAGCCGCACTCCCCCTATCGAGCAGAGGATGATTGAGGATTTTCACGACCGGATACCGCTCTGGTACCGAATTCTTAACAGACATAAAATTTTGCCGGAACGGGTGCTTGAAATCGGGTGCTCTCACGGCGGGTTTCTTCAGTACTGTCTTTCTCACGGCATTCGTAAAGCCGCAGGCATAGAAATTGACGAGAACACATGCAGACTTGGAAAAAATACCTTCGGTCTGGAGCATATCATACCTGGGTTGTTTCCTGATGTCAAACTGCCTTACAGGAAGTATGATGCTGTGTGCGCTTTTGATGTTATGGAGCACTTTCATGAACCTGTAAAGGCAATAAGTGCCATATCGGATTATCTGCGGGAGGATGGTGTATGTTTGATCCAGACACCATGTTATCGTGGCGAGGGGGCCTCATGGGAGATGTTCCTTCCTGAGGAGCACCTCTATTTGTACGATGAGAATAGCGCCAGAAAAATCCTGGAACAATCTGGTTTGATGGTAATCGAAACAATGCCCGGTCTTTTTCATTATGATATGTTTGTAGTTGCAAAGAAGGCAGGGAAAAAGGCCACGAAGATCTCTTCCGGTGCGCTGAAAAGTACAGTTGTAATTGACGGATTGATATTCCAGATTCAGGCAGGGGCAAATGTAGGCATTTCCCGGATATGGAAGAATATTATTCCAATTCTTAAGGAGACGCTGAAAGATACCAGAATAATCCTGCTTGTCCGCGGAAATTATGATCCGGGAATAGAAGGTGTTGAAAAACTGGTGATCCCGGAGTACTGCAGTGTCACTAATTGTGATCTTGAAAATGATGAAAAACTGCTCACTGCGATATGCAGAGAAAACAGAGCCGATCTATTCATGAGCACCTATTATTCTTCAGCGCCGGGAATAGCTTCAATTCAGCTTGTCTATGATCTGATACCGGAACTGGCAAGAGCAAACATGATTACAGGAATGTGGGCTCCTAAAAAGAGGGCATTTTCTTGCACGCATAAATTCATTGCAATCTCCGAATCAACCCGAGCTGATTTGTCAAGGTATTATCATGAACCGCCAGACAGAGTGAGTGTGGCCTATCCTGCTATTTCAAATATTTTCAAGCCCGCTTTACAGGAGGTTGAAAAATTCAGAGAGCAGTTTCAGATTAAAGGACCCTATTTTGTCATGGTGGGCAAAAGGTCATCATACAAAAATGGCGGTATCGTTCTGGAATCATTTATCAACTCAGAACTTCGAAACCAGGCTCGGATTGTCTGTATCGGGGGCGAAAAGTTTACTGATTCTGAAATTGCCCGTTTTGGAACTTCGGTCATGAGGATAGGTTACACAGATGACCCGACACTTGTGGTGGCATACAGCGGTGCTCAGGCACTTATATATCCCTCAATATACGAGGGGTTTGGAATACCTGTGATCGAAGCCGGGGCCTGCGGCTGTCCGGTAATTGCATGCAGGAATTCTTCAATTCCCGAAGCCGGCGGGGATGCATGTGTGTATGTTAATCCGGGATCAGGTCCGGAGATAGTTGATGCGATGCGTAAGATGCTGGATACCGGCACACGGGAAGATTGGGGAAAAAAGGGAATTGAAAATGCCCGACGGTTTACATGGGAAAAGATGGCCGATGTGATTAAAACACGGATTATGGATATGATTTGTGGCATTAAGCATTCCAGATGGCTGATCCGTGCAGAAAACCTTATCAGCTACTCAAATGAAATTTTGTCAGAAGATACAAATAAAGCGCTCAGGGCATCATTGATCGCTTCTGAAGTGTTGGGTGGTGCAGATCATCGGCCTTTGGTTTGCGCTGCCAGGGCATGCAGAAAATCGGGAATTGTCTCAGGTGCAATCATGAATTACACCAAAGCGCTTGCAATGTGTCCATCACTGAAACCTCTTGCTATTGAGTTCGCTGAATTTCAACGATCTCTGGGGAAGCATGAAGATGCACTCAAGGTCCTGTTTGGATTGACAGATAATTATCCTGATGATCCCACAATTTTTGTCCGACTGCAGGAGATACAGAAAGAGTGGTTTACATCTACCATAAATTCAAGTGATTTTCTCAGTTCCGCATCTGTACCGTCAAAACCTCTTGTCTCAATTGTCATATCTACCTATAACTCGGAACAGTTCATTAATGAATGTCTCAGTGATGTTGTGAGTCAAAGTGTGTTTGGGAGTGTTGAGGTCATAGTAATAGATGCGGCTTCACTGCAGGATGAGAAATCTGTAATAATGCACTATATTGAGAAATACCCCGGAATACGGTACTATAGAACTGCAGAGAGAATCGGTATTTATGCAGCATGGAACCTGGGGATCTGTCTGGCTGAAGGCAAATATGTTTTCATGTTCAGCACAAACGACCACTTACGGGCCCGGACTCTGGAAATGCTCTCGAATTACCTCGAGTCTAATCCGCAGGTGGATCTGGTCTACGGGAATACAAAATTGACAGATATTCCACACAACGACTATGATAATTATGTTGCTACAGAAAAATATGGTGGGGCATTTGTCTGGCCTCAGTACTCCTTTTATGATCTTCTGTTCCAGTGTCGTGTAGGTCCGCATCCAATGTGGAAAAGAAACGTTCATGAGAGAGTCGGATATTTCGATATCAGATACAGGGCGATAGGAGATCAGGATTTCTGGATCAGGCTCGGGCGCAAGGGAACTCTTGCGCACATGGATGAGTTTACTGGTGTATGTTGGCTCACAGAAGACTCTTTGTCCGGAGATCTCTCTTCAATGATAGAAATTTTTGAGATTCACGTAAAGCATCAGCGTAATTTTCTCCATGAGCAGAGAAGGGACTATGCTCCCAATGAATTCTCACATCTTCTGAATGAATATGTAAGAATTTTGATGACATTAACCAATGCAAATAAGTTCACGGAG
>CAYLVN010000411.1:0-3423 GCA_964387115.1 uncultured Fibrobacter sp. | reverse complement strand
GCGAACTCAGCGGCGGCAGAAAGGGTGAGCTCAGCAAAGACAGTCTGGCCAGGGGTTCACGATTGATTGTTGCTGCTTCTATAAATGAACTGAAATCAAAGCAGCAGACTGCGCCGAGAACTGTTCTCTCCCTTGCATGCGGTGTAAAAGAGGAATGGTTGAATGAGTTATTTCCAGACAAGATAAAAACCGAAACAGAACTTGTCTGGAACAGCATTCGTCAGGCAGTCGAGGAAAAAAACAAAACGGTTTGTCTCGGTGTGACAATAAATGAAACTGTAAAGCTTGATCCTGATCCGGAAAAAGCGGGTGATCTGCTGGCTGAAACTATTATAAGCCTAAAGCTTCCTCTTTCAGGATGGAATTCAGAGGTCCAGGATTTCCTCAACAGGTCCGGATGGGTAAGGGAGCAGTTTCCTGAGTATGGGATATCCAGGTTTGGCGATGAAGAGTACAGTTTAATGATACACGAACTTTGCAGAAATGAATTCCGGTTTGAAAGTGTCAAAAACCGTCCGGTTCTGCCCTTAGTCATGGAATTTTTCCCCGGAAACCAGCGGTCGCTTATCGAAAGGACTGCACCGCCATTTTTTGTCAACCGGGAGGGGCGGAAGCTGAGGGTTACTTATAAACCAGGCTCCGCACCGGTGATCAGGGCAAAAATTCAGGATCTTTATGGTATGTCTAATCCAAGAGCCGCAGAAGGAAGGGTTGCTGTGGTATTTGAAATTCTGGCCCCTAACATGAGACCTGTTCAGGTAACAGATGATCTGGACCGGTTCTGGAAAGTCCATTACCCTGAACTTAAAAAGACACTTGCAAGGAAATACCCTAAACACAAGTGGCTCTGACACCCTGTTCAATATTATTGACATCGGGCGGTCTCTACCGTAGAGTCTATATATTATATGCCATTATCGATATTTGAGTACCTTTTGCTTAGATTAGCCAGACGTTTCTTGTTTTCAAACCAATTTCTGGAAAGATTTGGCTTGTTAATTCCGTATTACCGCCGGAACTGCAATCTCTCTTCTCCCCGGTTTGTAATAGACAAATACCAGTCCTGTGTTGAAAAGAACGGAATTTCTCTGAAAGGAAAAACAGTCCTTGAGCTGGGACCCGGTGCTACCAATTCCACTGCTTATGAACTTGCGGCCCGGGGATGCAGTTATGTGTATGCTTATGAACCGTTTGCAAATTTTAATGACACTGCAGATAATAATCTGCTGAAAGAGTTAAGCAGCAGATACCATCTTGAACCCGAAACGATTGTCTCCAGAGTGAAACGAGTGAAGTCTTGTGCAGAGATAATGCCTGATTCGGTTCAACTTGTCCTTTCCCATTCAGTATTGGAGCATGTTTCAGAACCAGATCAGCTGATAAATATGGCAGGCAGTAAACTGACCGATGATGGTGTTATGGTTCATATTGTGGATTACAGGGATCATTTTTTCAAATATCCCTATCATATGTTACTATTTACAAAAAAAACCTGGAGAAAGTGGCTGGATCCCGGAGATCTCCCGGGCTGGAGACTGAGGGAACATATAAGAGTTTTTGAATCGGCCGGATTTACCGTATCAATTGATAATCTAACCAGAGATGATGTTAATTACAGTAAAATAGAAAAATTCATCTCTTCTGATTATGACCGGCAGGATGCGCTGCTTGGTGTTACGCAGTGTACAATCACGGCCCGCAGGTTGACAGGGGAATAAACATGCTGATGAATAACATCTTAAGTGGCACAATGGCTTTATTCAGGCCTGCAAAGGTTATATGCAGTCCGGTTCATGTGCAGATCGAGCACACCACATACTGTAACCTTACCTGTCCTCAATGCCCAAGGCAGGAATACCTTAAATCCCCGCAGCACATGGAGTTTGGCCGGTTTAAGGAGGTTGTTGACAAATTAAAACCATCAGCAGTCACTCTGAACGGCCTTGGTGAATCATTCATGAATCCCGATACTGTAGAGATGATCAGGTATGTGAAGAGCTGTGGAATCAATATCAATACGACATCGAACTTTACCGTTTTTACTGAGCCGCTGGCTGATAAGGTTGTGGAAAGTGGACTTGATCTGCTGAATATCTCGGTAGACGCCGCAACAGAGGGTACTTATCAAATTGTCAGACGCAGTGAGGCATTCGGAAAAGTTATTGAAAATATCAAAAGGATGGTTGCTGCCAGAAAAAGAATGAACCGGAAGCTTCCGGTTCTGAGGCTCTGTTTTGTAGTGCAGGAATCCAATATGGAGGAGATGGTCCAATTCTATACTCTTGCAGGTGAGATCGGGGCGGATGCTGTTTTTTACCAGACATTTGCATTTAATGGACAATCAGAAGGACAAACTATAGCTCAGAACTCAGATATCGGCCTGATGCATTCGAACCTGAAGAAAATAATGGAATTGGAAAAACTGCAGAAGACACCAGTGTCAAATGCTTTGCATCTGAGCAGGAAAATTGATATCATTAAAGACCACTACAAAAACATGAAAGGGGAGGGTTACAGGGACTGCATGATGCCATGGATTTCTCTTTATGTATCAGTAGAAGGCGATATCAGGCCTTGCTGCAGTTTCAGCGGGACACGGTTCAATATGGGAAATATCTTTGATGACACTGCATTAATGGAAACATTTAACAGTGAAGGGTACCAAAAATTTAGGATCGCATTACGGAATGGCAATCCGCCTCATTCGATCTGCAATCAGTGCCTGCCTGAAAGTTTTATTGATCTGTTTCGGAAAAAACTAATGAGAGAGGTTGTATGATGATCAGCACCTTGAGAAGATACTGCTATCTTACAATTTACGGTATAGTCAAGTATTTTCCGACTCCGTTTGGTGATGTGTTCAGATTTCTGGTGCTGAAATCTTTCGGGTGCAGAATTCAAACAGTCTGGGTACATGAAGGAGTTACAATTCACTGGCCAGAGAAGGTCAGAATAGGAACTGGCACGGCTCTTAATGAGTTTGTTTTTATTAATGGGTTTGGAGAAGTGTCAATCGGTAAAAAAGTCGCAATTGGAAATGGAGCAAAGATTTTTTCTGCAGAACATGTTTACGAAGAAAGAGAACTTCCGGTTTTCGATCAGCCGATAGAAGCCAGGAAAACTGAAATTGGAGATGGTGTATATATCGGAATGAACGCTATTGTTCTGGGTGGCTGCAGAATAGGGAAGAATGCAGTTATTGGAGCTGGGGCTGTAGTCACAAAAGATGTTCCGGATTATGCTATCGCAGCAGGTATTCCTGCCAAAGTTCTTCGTTACAGGTAAGGATAATGATTTCAGAGAAACTGGTTAAAACTATTGAGGATAACTTCCGGGCATCTTTCTCCCGTGTTTTCCCACACAAGTTAAACCTAAATCGGACGATTCTTTAGCAAAATTTATTTTGCCTATTCAAAAAACCTT
>CAYLVN010000410.1:0-3439 GCA_964387115.1 uncultured Fibrobacter sp. | reverse complement strand
ACCCGGAATTCTCCGTGTTTTATCTGATTATTGTCTGTAAGTTCTGGTAAAACGCGGGTTATATATAGCCAGTTTAGTTTTCCAGTTCCCATTTCTTCCGTACTTTTGGCATCCACTTGCTGTTATTGCGTCCTTTTAAGAGCTTGTGGATTGGTTGTTAACTTACCAGAGTATTGACCTTCGCCGATATAATCCTGAAAATCTCAGTTGGATGAGCCAACAAATCGTTAATCTGTTGAGCGCTAAGGTTTTCAGGCTTTTCAGAAATTAACCCAATTTCTAAAATTTCAATTTATTCCCCAAAAATCCGAATTACGGCTGCGACTTTTGACTATTTACATACATGCTTGTTTTTAATCTACCCCCCTCCTTAGCCAAGACTATGGCGTGCCAGGCCTGTTCACCACGACAGTTGCAAGGATGGCCATTAAGCATCATACCATCTTTAAAAAGAATACTGAATTAGAAGATTGTGCTATATGGCAGGTGATATCTTGAAGAAAACAGGTGAAAGTACAATAGCGTTAATTGGTGCGTATTCCGGTCTATTCGGCACCTGTTTCCGGAGCATTCTGCAGTTGGATTCCGGAGCATTCGGCACCTGTTCCGGAGATCCGCTAAAAAACTGCCGCTTATTTTCCGGAAGGGGTGCCGGTTTGGGCCGGATTACGCAATTGGACAGACATGGTGTGAGGTACGGTGCGGACGCTGATTTTTTTTAAAAAGGTTCCATTTTTATCAAGATATTATATAATTGTTAAAGATCATTGAGATGCATAAATCACTTCCAGCCAATAGAGGTGTTCAGTGCCTGTTGCACGTCATAAACCAAAATCATTACTTTTGATAAGTAGTATCGTTGTAAGTAGTGTCAGTGGCTTTGAGCTGAGGGGGGGATTGGATCAGGACTTTGGTTTTAATTCTCTGAGCGGTCCTGCATCTTCAACGTCAGTTCAGCCCTCTTCTCTAAGCAACACCTCACTGCGTTTATCCGGAGACGGGACCGCGGGTGCCTACAACTATTATTTCGATTTTGGGTTAAGAGGTGGCGGGGATGGTATGAGGTATAGAGGTACAACCTCACTTTCAAATCTAAGATTGCATATTGAAAAGGAAAAACACTACCTGACAGCAGGAAATGTATTTGAGCATTTTTCACAGTTCTCTCTTGATGCGCCTGTAAAAGGAATTTCCATTGGATATAAAAATATCCCTTCCATTGTCGAGAATATGACCGTGGTTTTTGGTTTGGACAATCCATCTTGGAAGGATCTGTTTAGCAGTAAGAGTAGTTCAGTTAAAAGAATTGTGGCAGGGGCAGAAGTTTCGACAAAATGGAGAGGTCAGACCACGGCGAATCTTAGTTATGTTTTTACAAACGATTTGACCAGCTATAACGATGTTCCTGAATTTGCGTATAATACCGTTGCCCTCGATTGGGAGAACCAGAGTATTGCCGGGCTGGAGCTTAGAGGCAGCAGTGCATTTTCAGGCCGTTTGACAAAAGATACGGCTGATGGCACAGTCGGATTTGCTCACCATGTGAGCGCGATCTCGGTGGATGGTCTTAACAGGGCAGAATTAGAGTATCGCCGTGTATCAAATGATTTTGTTGCACCAGTGGGGTCATATCTCCAGGATCGTCAGTCGGTAAAAGCCAAACTTCGTTATGGATATTCCAGCGATTTAAGCTTTTCTGCCGGATATCTTTTTTATCACAATAATCTTAATAGGCAATTAGTTGTTACAACGTATAATCATAAACCGGAAATCGGCGTTTCTGCACGCAGGCTTATGGGAAGACGCTTCGCTACCGGGGGAAGCAGTTACAGGATCGATTCTCGCTTATCGGGAGAGGTGAAATCAGCAGATCATATACTTGGCGTAAACTACAGCGACAGGGTTTCTATAATAGATTTTGGAGGAAACCTGGATTATATATTTGCACGTAGTAAACGTGACAGCGTTGACGATATGCAAAACAGAATTGGCGGGAGCCTTTCAGTTTCAAGTCGCTTTGTATTTGGTGGGATGAATCTTCGTCCTTCGCTTCGCTACACGAAGCAGTATATTTCAGCAGACAGCAGTTCAGGGGATGGCAGTGATGATATAAGTGTGCGGGCTGATATCGGGTGGCCCGAGATTGGCATAAGCACTAACCTTGTGGCTGGATATAATGATCAGAGGCGTGGAAAAGGCAACCAGTTTTCGAAGTTCTATTCAAATCTGATGTTAAACTGGCGACCTGATTTCTTAAGGCAGAGCAGTTTTTATCTGAGAGCAGGGTTTAATGATATAAGTCAATCATCAGAAAGTCAATCATCGGATGATGATTTTTCCGAACTTCTCATCTCAACCGGCTTCAATTTAGAATTTTAAGGGAATAAGACATGAAGAACACTTCTACACTACTTACATTGTTGTTATCTGTGACACTCTTTACTGCCAAAGCCGATGCATTCTGGTGGCTTTTTGGGAAAACGAAGGATGATGTCAGGTTTACCTATCTTAACATTAACAATATGCCCTTTGATCAGAGTTCAAATGAGATCACGTTTTATCAGGATCAGCTTCAGAACGGTATCATTGAGATCAGAGGACGTGCAGTGGCAGGCAGAGCCAGGATTGGCAGTGTGCAGATATCTCTTGACGATAAAGAGAGTTGGCAGCCTGCAACACTCAATGATGATGGAGCGTTTAATTTCAAATTCAGACCTGTTACTGATAAGACTTATAAAATTTACATAGAAGCTATGGAAACAGCCGGTAAGACAAACGAAATCTCAGAAACCTATAAAGAGGTAACAGTATCAAAGCATGACATCAGTAGTTCTGTAATAGAATTTATGAATAAACTTTGCAATTTTTATATGCAAAAAAACCAGCATGCGTTTATGGAGTTGGTTAGCAAGGATTTTCTTGGTGATGAGGCGGTTCTTGACCGGGCGATCCGATCAGATTTTGATCTGTTTCTGAATATTGATTTACGATACCGTATAAACAGTATCGCAATGGATGGAAATGGAGGGGTTTTTGTTGCAATTTATTATAATCGCAGGGCTGCTATAGCCTTCGATGGTAGGACCTATATTGATCAGGGACTCACAGAATTTGTGCTCACTCCCATAGGTTCCAAGCTTGAGCTTTACAGCATGAAGCAACCGGTGATCTTTGGCGTCTCCTATGCCTCTGATATAGCATCGGGAGTGGTTCAGTCCGATGATAATAATTCTGTACTGAGAATCAATACCCGGGGTGGTATTTCAGTTGGTCCGGTATCTGGTATGGAAATATCGCAGGGAAAAGTAAAGGCACAGAATCTGAGGCTTGGAAGTCATCTGGGCTACAGGTTCGATGAAGGTAGAGCGTATGAAATTTGGAGGGATGACAATTGGGATATAGCCCTTGAATTTGAGGTCGACGACAAATTCAAAATTTT
>CAYLVN010000409.1:0-3448 GCA_964387115.1 uncultured Fibrobacter sp. | reverse complement strand
CCCATGATGCAAGATCGGTAATGTTTTTATGTGATTAAAGAGAAAGCACAGTCTGAAAAAGCCTGGAATTTCACCAGAATAATTAGAGAACGTGTGCTTGTATGTCAAATCGAAATGTTGGCAATTTGACAAAGTCGTTTTTCAAATTAGGCTGTTGAAAGTTAAGCAGGTAGTTATAGATTAAAAAGCTACCTGGAATGCGGCCTGCGATCATCTACCCCCTTCAGCCATACTCCGCTCGCGCTCGTGCTGACGGTGATCATCGCCTTTAAGAGCGAATCGTAAAAAAGCACCTGCACTGATCTGGCCATAATCGTCACCGGTGTGCAGTTCGGCCTTTGCCCCGAGGCTCATCTGCGGGGTCAGGACATAACCTGACTCCAGTCCGCCATCGAAAAACAGAATAAATTTGCTTGGTCCACCGAATACGTTAAGGCTATATTATAACCCATATGGGTTAATTATTAACCCTTTGAATAGAGAGAGTAGCATGAAATCTATATTTGGATCATTAAGCAGGGAACGGATACTGACTTTTATTGCTGCACGAGAAAATGGATATGCCAGAGAAATAATTGAATTCTGGGAATGTCCGGATCGACCCATTAAACGGGAATTAAATCTGCTTGAAGCCGATGGCGTACTGACCGCGAAACCTTACGGCCGGACAATCATTTACAGCATGAATCCCAGGTTTTTTCTCAGGAAAGAATTAACTGCCCTTCTTTTGAAGATTATTGATGCTTACCCGCCACAATGGAAAGAGAAACTCCTGTATAATCGCCGTCGGCCAAGGGCAAAAGGCAAACCAATCAAATACATTAAAGATATTAAGAAGAGCTCTAATTAAGTGGAAAATATAGAAAAGCTTTCATTACAGGAGCTTGCTGCCCTGATTTGTGAGAGATTAAAGAAAGAAGGATTGCAGGCAACACTGTCAGGAGGAGCATGTGCTGAGATATACAGTAATGAGAAATATGTCACAGGTGATCTTGATTTGTCGTAAACTATTTCTGGCCTCAAAATGATGTGATTATCAACAAAGTTATGACCGCTCTTGGTTTCGAGAAAAATGGAAGGATATTCAACAGTGCATCAGTCGCTTATACAGTTGAATTTCCACCCGGGCCACTTAGTATTGGAGAGGAAAATCAGATAAAACCGGTTGAATTAAGATTTAAAACAGGCAATCTCTTATTACTCTCTCCTACAGATTCTGTAAAGGACCGCCTTACCGGATATTTTTATGGTAATGATGCACAATGCCTTGAACAAGCAGTATTGATTTGTCAAATGAACAAGGTGGATATGGAAGAGATTCGCAGATGGGCGAAAATTGAAAACCGACCTGAAAAGTATAAAGTGTTTGAAAAGACATTACACAGGAAAAAAGATGAATCAGAACCGAAGAACGCGCGGCAGAAATGAAGATGAATCAGGCAGAGTACGACCATCCAACATCAAGGTTTTTTCTGTATCGGACAGAGGAAATATATATTGAACAAAAATAACTTCCGTAAAGCAAAACTAACAATTACAGGTGTATCAGTTCCGGTTTCAGGCACCAAGGCAGCTTGCGATCATCTACCCCCTTCTGCCATACCCCGCTCGCTCTCACGCTGCCCATCATCGTCGCCTTTAAGAGCGAATCGTAAAAAAGCACCTGCGCTGATCTGACCATAATCATCACCGGTGTGCAGCTCAGCCTTTGCCCCGAGGCTCATCTGCGGGGTCAGGGCATAACCTAACTCCAATCCGCCATCAAACCCCAGCCCCAGCGATTCGCGACCGGGATACCGTGATGTTGGTTTTGACATCTGCGAGTTTGAAGATAGTGGATAATAAGAGGCCTCATCCATCTGAAACCAGGTCACACCCGGCTCGAGATTCAATCGCCACGTCATCGCCTGATAGCTGCCCCGCCAGTCAATCGGCAGGCCGGTGTGAACAAAACTCTGGGGACTGAAGTAGCCGCCGTGGCCGAAGGTGAACTCTGAGAGGTTGCGCTCAAAACCCATGGCGGAAACCGCAATCCCGGTTTCAAGACTCGTGCTTCTGGTACTGTGCATTTCCCACCTGAGGCCAAGGTGCGCTGCAAGTGAGTGATTCGGCTTGACATTCGTGCCGTTCAGGTATTTGTAGTCAAGGACCGCGTAAGACTTGGTGTTGCGCCCATCATGTCGCAAGACCACTTCCCAGCCCTGCTTTACGACTGCACCCCAGACCCGCCCGGAGCCGGGATCTGAAATACCTGCAAACGAGAGCACACTCTCCTCCATCGCCCGGCGGGAGGCCTCGAGTGTCAGGGCAAGATCCCCGAATGTCCGTGTCCAGCGCAGACCGCCGACTATGGTCGGGCGGGCGAAATTCACCGGAGTGACCCCCAGATCGAGCTGCCAGCCGCGGTATGCATATTCTACCCCGACAGCCACACCTTCCGCCTCGATATCATACTCACCAGTGGCTCCTTCGAATGTGCCGAAGGGCACAGCAACTGCTCCCAGGAATGTTTCAATTTGTGTCGGATCATTCTCCGCAACTGTATCGATAAGCGTCGATTCGGGCGCCATGATCGTGTCGATGGGCTCCGAACCGGGATCTCCATCCAGGGTGAGTTTTCCAGCACTGAGACGGATCGGGGTGACCTGAAGAGACAACGTTCCCCACGAATTGGGAAACTCCAGCCGCACAGGCGCTCTCAGATCGAACATCGCATGCCTGCCTGGCTCGCCCTGTCGTGACCGCATCGTCATTTCCGGTATGATCTTGGGGCCTGATGCAGCGCGTATCTGCCGCGTTTCGGACTGGATTTCCGAAAGTAAATTCTCGAGATCGGCCTCTGTCTGGCGGACTCCAAAGATCGGACCGGTTCTCTTTTTATCTTTGAAGGAGAGCGCCACTATAGAGTGCATTTCATCCTCAACCAGCCTTCTTGCCTCGGCAAGCTCCTCAAGTGCCACTACATAGCACTTATCCATGGCCTCCACACGGGCAATGAACAGATGAATACGTGGATCACCCTCTCGTGCCTGCAGTCCCTGTTGCAGAACATGGCGAGCCTCGGCAGGGTCGATGCCGCCGCCCAGAGCCGAATATGTCAAGCCCTGCAGAGCATCGAAGTTGCCTGGATCCCGCTTCAAGACTCGAACATACTGCCCGGCGGCTCCCACACAATCACCGGCATCGTGCAAAATCCGCCCGTAAGCGTTGGCGATTTCCGGCTCAAGAGGAACAGCTCCAGTCCAGGATGCCAGTTCTCTTCGGGCACCGGTCAGATCATTTTGTGACCGCCGCGAGTCGGCAGCGCGCACCGCGCAGCCAATACGCATCTTTCGTAATCCGGCAGCTTCTGACGGCGCCAGACCAGGCTGAGCCACAAGCTCCTCGAGAACAGTCCTGGCCTCACTTGTGCGGCCGGCCCGCAGCAGCAATGCCGCCAACTGCAGCC
>CAYLVN010000408.1:0-3453 GCA_964387115.1 uncultured Fibrobacter sp. | reverse complement strand
GTTCGCTTAGTTTTTCGGGATCGAAAACTGTTTACTATCTAAAGTCCCGTTCGCCTGATCGCCACGGGTCCTATTTCAATGACATTTACAGCTTTAATATTGAAGAGGGCGTAGAGAAAAGACTTACCTCAGGCGCAAGGGTATATGCTCTGGCAGCATCACCGGATAACAGGAGTATCGCCTGTATCCGTTATAACAGCGGTATCTTTTCAGTTGAAATGTTTGATATTCAGAGCAGGACATTTCACAAATTATGCGCCGGAGAAAGAGGGACTCCTTTCATGCATCTCTCTTTTAATCCTGCGGATCGATCAGTGCTTGCTGTGAGCAGAATTATCGATGGGAAATCAAGGATATTCACCCTGTCGCTTGCCGATAAAGAATTGACACCTCTTACCCCCGGATTTGCACATGAGGAGTCACCTTTCTGGGCAAAAGATGGAAGAATTTATTTCAGCGCCGATTATGACCGATCGTTCCAGATTTACTCTGTGCTTCCCGATGGTTCCGACCTGATGAAACATACATCTGTGACAGGCGGGGCTTTTTCACCATGTGTGGATACTGAGGGAAATCTTGTACTCTCAAGCTACAGTGCCTCAGGGTTCTCTATTGCACAGATAAAGCCATCAGCAGTTCCATTTGAAGTAACACAGGATTCCGGGTGCTCATTTCTGCCTCTGCCGGTTCCCAGAGGTAAGGTTAGGATTCAGTCAAGTCCGTATCAGCCTGTAAAGCTTAAACCTCTGCTTGAGATTCAACTGGTCGGGGACATTTCCAGAACAAGAAGTCTCATGACAAACCAGTTTACATCAGAACCTGACGTAACACAATTTCTTTTCGGCGGCCGGATTTTACGGACGCAATCAGATGCACTGCAGAAAAGTAACCGGTATCTAAGTCTGGGTGCAGGTTTGATCGGGCTGAAAGGATCTGATGAGGAAACAGAAAGCATGACCCGAAGCCGTTCTCTTTTCCAGAGTAAAGATTTTGGTGTTGAGCAGTTTCGTAATAATCAAAGAAAAGTTACTGAATCGATCCGGGAGCGTGCCGGAGAGTGGACCCCGGATAATAAAGCCGTGAGAGAAATAAGTAGAACAGCTCAGGAAGGGGGAGATGACAAAAGTACGTCTTCTCCGAATGTGGCCCCTGTCTTTTTTCCGGGCATAGGATGGGAGAACAGCTTTTCTTCTGCGACACTGGGACTGGAATTAACTTCTGAGATGATTTTATTTATTCCTGTGGATATCTCTGCAACGGGATATATGCAATGGCACCTTGCACGGGACTTGTATATGGGAGTCGCTCCCCAGATTTCTGTGATTCCTGATCTGGGAGTTGTCGCTGCCCGGATCCCGTTCTCGTTTGAATGGAATATAAACGGATATGTCAATGAGGATATCGCATACAACCTCGGAGATATAACTTATCTATCGATATTAGCCGGTCCGCAGTTTATTCCATCCTGGAAGATCGACAGGGATGGAGATACGACTCTGCTTGTACCAGGCGGATTAATGGGGGGTGTACAGGTTTTCCGCGGCTTTCCTGTCGGCAGATACGGTTCAATCCAGCTCTCAAATGTAGAGATGGTAAATTACTTCAATAGAGATGTACTGGATGAAAATGCAATCCTTGACGGGCATTCAAGAACGTATATGTCTTCTCAGACCGGATTGAAGACAGTCTTTCCCCTGGCAAGAGATATAAACAGGGGTACTTTATACTATTTTGATGCTTTATACGGTTATGTCGGCTATAATTTTCAGGTTTACGCCAATGCGCAGTTTTTTGAGTCTTTATCAGAGAACGGAAGAGAACTGATTTCAGATCCTCAGTACACTTCTTACGCGGCTGTGGGTCATTTTTTTAATGCCGGTCTGCAGCTGGGGCATTACAAGTCTTACACTTTTAACCGCAGTCTGAAACTGGATTTCAGTTATGAAATCCAGCGCAGGTATTTTACGTTTTCCATCAGTGCTGGTTTTTAACAGACGTGCAGGATGACAGGTGAATCGAGTAAATTGAAGAGGAAAAATGGAAAAGAATAAAAAAACCTGCAGCTTCATTTTTCATCAGTTGACTATCACGCTGTTTTTTTGCCTCTCATGTTCCGGCAAGACAGATGATTATAATCTCAAGGCAGTTGAAATTATAAAACCGGTAATTATATCTGTTGTGCCTCACGATCCCTCCGCGTTTACCCAGGGGCTGGTTTATCATGGGGGAAAGCTATATGAAAGCACCGGAATATATGGCAGATCAAGCATACGGATCGTCGATACTTCCGGAGTTGTTCTTCAGTCCAGAAGTGTTCCGGGGTTTGCGGAAGGGTGCGCATTTTTAAATGAGAAGCTCTATCAGCTCACCTGGAAAGAACAGGTCTGTTTTGTATATGATGAGTCACTGCGGGTTACAGGTGAATTTTCTTATGGGGGTGAGGGTTGGGGGTTGACATCAGATCCTTCCGGCCTGATCATGAGCAACGGTTCAGATACCCTGTATTTCCGGGACTCTCAGATGAGAATTGTAAAGAGGGTTTCAGTGAAAAAAGATGGTGTCCCGGTAAAGAATTTGAATGAGCTTGAATATGTAAACGGGAAAGTATACGCGAATGTGTGGTTTAGCGATTTTGTATTCGAGATTTCTCCTTCCGATGGCACTGTGTTGCGGATTGTCGACTGCAGCGATCTTGTGGCTGTTGAAAAACCGGGATCTGAGGAAAATGTTCTTAATGGAATCGCATTTGTCCAGTCGTCAGGTCTCTTTTATATCACCGGAAAGAACTGGAAGAATCTCTTTCTGGTGAAAATTCCATAAAGGATACCTCTAAATACTGACGATTCCTCTCAAGTTTTGTATTATCAGCTTACCTTTCAGAAATGTCGTTTATTGCGGCAGCAGCGCAGGCGGCCCCGAAACCATTATCGATATTGACAACTGAAAGCCCGGAGGCACAGGAATTGAGCATGGCAAAGAGCGGGACCAGACCGTTAAGGTGAGATCCGTATCCAACACTCGTCGGAACTCCGATGACAGGACATCTAACATATCCGGCAATTACCGATGGAAGTGCCCCTTCCATTCCTGCAACGGCTATTATTACCGAAGCCTTATGGAGCTGATCGCCGTGGGCAAAGAGCCTGTGGATTCCTGCTACTCCCACATCGGAGATGGCCTCACAGGGGTGACCCAGTATCTCGAGGGTACGCTGTGCCTCAAGGGCAACTGATGAGTCGGCAGTTCCCGCAGAGCAGATCAGTACAGGACCATGTACATTATCTTTGGCCTTCCATGTTTCTGATTTTTTCCAGAAACAGCGTGCCAGTGTATCGGACTCAATATCCGGAACAACATCTTTTACAGCCTCAAGTACCTCTTTCTGTGCTCTGGTACCGAATACTGTCTCTCCATGAAAGAGCTGTGCCCTGACAATCCCGATGACCTGCTCGG
>CAYLVN010000407.1:0-3457 GCA_964387115.1 uncultured Fibrobacter sp. | reverse complement strand
CTTAATGTAATCGGTTCCAAGTTCATATATTCCCATGGAGCGCATGCCGATGGCCTGCCCGCCTGCAAGGATCAGGAATATTGAAAAGAAAGGAAGTACGTAGTGATAACCGACTGACTGAAAAAAGGCAAAGGAGAAAGAGGGTACCAGATCATTGGCATACCCGCCCATTGAGGGAAACCATGGAATTACAACTGAGAAGTAGTAGACCAGAAGCATCCCGAAGACAAAGAACGGAAAAGAACTTAGCAGCAGTGCGCCAGGGAAGAAAATCTTATCGAATATTCCCCGACGATATGCTGCAAGCGCTCCAAGAACATTACCGATAATCCATCCAAACAGAATGGTTGGCAACTGAAGGGCAATGGTCCAGGGCAGGGCTTCTTTTATTACATCGATAACCTTTTTTGGGTACTTCTGAAATGAAGTACCCAGATCACCCATGGAACACATTTTGAGGTAGTTGCCGAACTGCTCAATTTTGGAAGCCTTGATCGGCTTCCCCTCAGCATCGCGCACAATAGCCCCGTTGCTGACCTTTACCAACCCGAATTCCTGAAGATACTTCTGACGGGCATCTTCAGTGCTGAGTCCGCTTCCGGCCTTACCCATAATAATGTCAACAGGGTTATTGTTACCCAGCCTGGGAAGTAAGAAGTTGATAGCAACAGCTACTATGAAGGTAAGAAAATACCACCCTGCTCTCTGCAGGATATATCGCAATGTAGGATATTTTTTAAGCATGAATATACCTCTATTTTGCCAACTTTAAATTCCACAGAATCTTTGTACTGGCTCCTACCCACGGCAGAAGTGGCGGTGCATAGGGCGCTTTTTCATTAGGCCAGTTCTCCCAGTTCTTTGAGCTGTACTCATAAAACTGCTCAGGAAGATAACAGAGAGGAAGTGCCGGCTGATCCTGCATGAAAATCTTATTAAGCTCACGATAAGCCTGAACCAGTTTGCCTTCATCAGACAGCGTAGGAATTAATCTCAACAGACTGTCTACAGCCGGATTGTATTCCTTTGTGCCGGGCTGATTGTATCTTCCCTGGTTTTCATTCATCTTGTTGTCACCGCCAACAGGTACCCAGTTGCGTGATGACATAATCGCCTCAAAACGGCTCCAGGGCAGAGATGGTGTAACAGATGCAGCAGGTTTGTGCATGATCAGGTCAAAGTTTCCGGAAGGAAGTGCCGGCCAGTAAAGTCCTGCATCAACAAAACCCTCACGGATATCAATACCCGCATCCCTCATACCCTTAACAGCCAATCTCACCATCGCTTCCCAGTCTGACCAGCCGGCAGGTGAGGTGATTGAGAGTGTAGGTACCCGATTTCCAGCTTTATCGGTCATATAATCGAGTGAACCATCAGACTTGAATACTGATTTGTATCCGGCATCCGCCAGAATCTTCTTTGCATTCTCAGGGTTGTAGGAAACACCAACTGATTTGGCATCTTCAGCATTGAAATACTTGCCTTCAAGACCAACGGCCATAATCAGACCGGGCTGCATATCTGGTGAATAGCCGGAAACAGCGAGTTCTTTAATATCTGCATAGTTGATGGCGGCAGCCATGGCGCGGCGGAAGTTCTTATCATTAAGCGGTGCCTTTGTGGTATTGATAAGAAGCAGCGGGAGTGCGCCGGATGTAAAATAGGGTGAACTTTCAAACCAGGTGTTAACCTTGTCTTTTTTCTTCATCCAGATACGGGGAATGAATGTCTGTGATGCATCAAGACCACCCTGCTGAAGAGCGATTGCAAAATGATCGTTGCTCTTGAATATCGGATGAATGATGAACTGTGGAACTGGCATTTTCCCGGCGTAAAGAGATTTGTTGCCCCAGTAGTCATCGCGACGTTTGATAACAATTTTCTCATTTGAGTAGTTCTCAAGATTGTAAGGTCCTGAAACGACGGGGTTTGCGTCGATCTTAAGTTTCTGTACAGCACCGAAATCATTGTTGTTGTCCGCAAGCAGTTTCTCAAAAATATGGGCAGGAACGATTCGGATCGCCTGCAGAAGATCAAGGATAACAAGGGGATTATTGCGTCCCTTTTTGTTGACCATGAAAGAGAGCCGTTCCACTTTTGCACCGTTTACATCAACGTTTGCCACATTAATTCCGGAGATAAACTCAACGGCGTAAGCTGTGGCTGCGCCTTTGAAACGACGGCCCAGTTCAAATACAAACTTTACATCAGCAGAAGTGACCGGATTCCCGTCACTCCATTTAGCTTCCGGGTTGATATCAACAACTATGCTGTCGTTGCCTTTGGAAATCAGTGTACCAAGAAGGGGTTCGAATTTACCATCTAAGGAATTATAGGTAATAAGAGGCTCGTACATCAGATTGAAACGGTCACCTACCGGCCATGCAGCCTGCCATGACTCTGCCAGCGGGTTAAAAGTGTTGGGATCGCCCCACTGTGAACCGGCCAGATAAAGTGTTTTGCTTCGTGGAAATCCGACCTCACCGGTCGCGGTTTCTTTTTTTGCCTGGCATGAAATCAAGCCCAGTAACAAGGCGCTTACCAGCAAATACTTTATTTGCGATAACCCTTTCATTTTCATAATGCCTTCCTTCTGGTTCGGGTTTATGGGTTTAAATAGACTATTCACGGTATAAATCAGGATGAAAATATAAATCGGGAGGCCTTCTTATCCAAAATTTTATAAATTGCCTTTACTGCTGAATTCTCGAAGAAAAGATGAGATTCCCCTGCGAGCCGGACCCAAAAAGTGTCTTGTTGAAAAACCACACGGGTAGTTGATGTCACAAGATTGCGGGATGTTTCATCACTTATTAAAATAGGCTGACAAAAATGAAAAAGCAAGTGAAAGAGAACAGGTGTCCCATAAATTCATATTCAATGCTTCAGGAAGTTTTCCCGTCACTATATATATATATATATATGTATTAAACTGTTGGTGGTAAGGAATTCACGGGCGGACTATCTTTTTAATTTTAAGCGGTGACTCAAAAGCCGAATTAGAGAGAAAAAAGTAGTCCGGCCCCTACACATGATGTATGGATAAAGATTTTATGGAATGGGGCGTTCCCCCTTGCGCTCCAGCCTGTCGAAGACGCCAGTCTTGCGCTATCCCCTGGTGCTGTCAACCGGTTGTGGAGGCAGTTACCGCCTTCGCGGTCTTGTCTGTTCTGCCTATTGCACCGTAGAACTGTAAGTAGATTAAAATTATTGTAGCCTTTTAAGAACCAGGTCGGTGGATAACACGGGGAAGATTTCAGGGACGGACTATCTTTTTAATTTTAAAGTGGTGACACAAAAGCCGAATTAAAGATAAAAAAGTAGTCCGGCCCCTACACATGGCCTTATCTTAAAGGCTATAATAAGTTTTAATCTACCACCAGTTCGCCAGTGCGGCTGCAAGGACGTTTGCAAATGTGATAACCATACCTGCCTCCACAACTGGTGGACAACAAGG
>CAYLVN010000406.1:0-3458 GCA_964387115.1 uncultured Fibrobacter sp. | reverse complement strand
ATGCTGATGGGCAGAGCTTATTACTGGAGGAAACGAAGTATCCGATCGGCAAAATAGAGTCATTTCTTGATAGTATTCCAGCAGGGATCAGAATAGGCATCTTTGATGCCTGTCAGAGCGGTGCGGTAGCCGTTTACAAAGGCGGGACCAGAGCAGAACCGTTTTTTCTGAGGGATCAGCAGAAGATTAAAGGCCAGGTAATAATTGCGTCATCGGCTGCAAATGAACGGGCGCAGGAATCACAGTCTCTTAAGAGCTCTGTGTTCTCTTTTCACTGGCTCAACGGACTCAGGGGAAGTGCCGACTTTTCAGCTGACCGTAAAGTAACGCTCAACGAAGCATATCAATACGCTTACCGCAAAACTGTCGAAACAAGTGCCCTGACCAGCGGCGAGATTCAGCACCCTTCCTATAGATTTAATATTTCCGGGCAGGGCGACATAATGCTTACCGATCTGCAAAACAGTTCCAGCGGTCTTATCGTGGAAAAAGAGTGTACCGGTAAATTTCTTGTACTCAGTGAGAGCTACCTTGATGTGTATGCTGACTTTCACAAGGAAGACAACAGGGATGTCTTTATTTCACTGCCACCTGGGAAGTATTCAGTAGTAAATGCACGTGGTAAAGATGTAGGAACATACCAGTTTGAACTAAACAGAAACAAAACCCACCAGGTTTTGAGCTCTATGTTTATTCCCAATACTCTTACAGAGAGCCGCATAAAGGGGGCCGATTTAAATACCGAGGAATCAACTGAACATCCGGCACCTTTGACCAGGTTTGGATGGGGACCCGGATTTGGGCTCTCACTTATGCCTTCAGAGGAAAATAAAGGATGGGGAAGAGACCTTCTGCTTGGCCTTTGCGGCCAGTATTATCTTAATACCAGTGCAGATCTTTTTTTTGATGTTTATGGACTGGTCTCCGGAAAAACAGTCGGAGCCGATCTGGGTCTTGATGGGTCGCTGAATCTTGATGGAGGACGGATTTTTGCGGGTGCAGGATGCGGTTTTCAGTACAGGATCGGTGATAATGTAAATTCCTCAGAAGCGGCAGAGCCGTTTTTGACGGCGCATATGGGTTTCTCCGCAGATCTCTCCAGACAGACACAGCTTCAGTTGAGAGTACCATATTCGGTTTCGCTCAACAGCCGCATAGATCACAGAGTCGGCATCGAGTTCAGGGTCCTTTTCCGGGGTCCGTACAGTGATGTCGGTGTGCTGAAATAGTGAGCGTTTTTTTTACTCTGAAGTGTCTATCTGATGAAACTGACTGGTAAATAAAACCTGAAAAAGAGAGGCTAAAAATGAGAAGACTGATCGTTACTGCCGTAATACTGATTTATGCGGGGGTCTTGTTTGCTGATGATCCATCTGAGAAGGGGATTCCAACATCACCTCTGACTATTTACAGCGGGGGAATTGCAGCCGGAGCAATGATTCCGCTCAATACAGAGCTGCAAAACCATTCCAAAACGTTTATGAAACTATCATTAATAAATCAGATCTACTATAAGGATCGTATCGGCCTTTTTCTTGATTTCGACTGGTTGGCTCCGGGAAAAAATTTCGGCGCGGATCTGGGGTTTGATTTTTTTCTGACGAATTCCGATTTTCGTCCCTTTCTGGGAATGGGAGTAGGCGCTCATTATTTTGATAAAACCGATGATTTCGGGGAGAACCTGGGCCCTTCAGCAACGGTTCATCTTGGTTTTGTTCTGGATGTGACCGAGCAGATGCAGGTGAGAGTACGAGTCCCCTATATGTTTGTGGCAAATGAGACCATGGATCACTCTGCCGGACTCGAGGTGGGTTTTCTCTTCTCAGACCGGTTCAGAAAAGTAAAGAGGCTCAACTACAACTGATACTCAGTGCGAGATTAGAAACAAACAATTAACGAAATAAATGGAGTCTGAAATGAAAAGAATACTTTGTGCAACTCTGATGACTGCTCTGGTTCCGTTTGCATTGTCCGCTCAGGACAGCGGATCGGAAAAGAACGATGTTCAGCAGAAGGATGTCACCGTTATTCACGCACAGTCCACTGCTGATGGTAAATCGGAGGTCGGGGAGAGAATCCTGGAGGAGTGTATCGTGTCACTTCCAAAGGTCGATGACCTTGAACCGGAAATTATCTCACAATCCGCTTACCTCAAAGAAATAAACGGTGATGCTTCCAGAAATGAATTCGTAAAGACTTATTCTGCATCACTTGAGATTAATTACATGCTTTACCAGAAAACCCTGATTATCGTGACAACAAACTCCGTTAAGGGGCAGGAACCGGTCATGAAAGTTTTGGAGAAAAATCTCAAGCAGTCCAAAAAATTTATTTCCAATTCTTCTGATGGTGACATATTCGCAGGCCGATCAAACAGGCAGTATTACTTCTCTACTCCTGAAGCAGCGGAAAAAGATGTTAAAAAACGCGCCTCTGCCTGGCTGAAACAACAGTCCGCAGTGCTGTGTAAAAAGTGATTGTTTGTGGAAGAATTATGCCTGAGGTATTTTGTACTCCTGATTGTTAATACCTGACTTATGTCTTTCGGAAAAAGATGAAATGCAATTCGTCCTGATCCGGGTGCACAAGTCGGGTGGTACATAATTCATAACTCGTAATTCATAATTTCCCCAAGGGAGGCCCGATGTTTCCAGTGTCTAAAAAAATCCTGTACTGGCTTCTGCCGGTTCTGGTTGCAGGCTGCACGACCAAGGTTGCACGTGTACAGAGCGATTCCACAATTGACATTACCGGAAAATGGAACGATACCGATTCCAGGCTGGTCGCTGAAGAGATGATCAAAGACTGCCTCTCACAGCGCTGGTTATACAAATGGGAATCTGAAAACAAACGTCCGACAGTTATCGTTGGAAAAGTCGTAAACAAGAGCCATGAGCACATCAGCGTCGAAACATTCGTAAAGGATGTCGAGCGGGCGCTCCTTAACTCCGGCAAAGTAGACTTCGTTGCCACCAAAACCGAGCGCGAACAGCTCCGTGATGAAAAGGAAGACATGACCGAAAACGCTTCCGTGCAGACCCGCAAGGATATGGGTGAAGAGACCGGTGCGGATCTTATGATGATCGGAACCCTCAATACGATAGTCGACCAGGAAGGCGGCAAGGCGGTCGTTTTTTATCAGACCAATATGGAGCTGGTAGAGATTGAAAGCAACCGCAAAGTCTGGATCGGTGAGAAGAAGATAAAGAAGTACGTTGAAAGAGCCAAAACCAGATTCTAAAAAGAATAGATACAGGCGCTTCTGCTGCAGGAGCGTTAAATTTATGAAAAACAGAGTTTATCTGTGCTGTTTTATATGCATTATATTATCTGTCATAATTTCCTGCGCGGGGCGCAGCGCCATGCGACTCGAGAAGCTCTTTGATGCTACTTTACAAAACGATCCTCTTTCTGCAATCAAGGTTGTTAAAAGCAACCCCAGGCTTTACGGCAAAAAC
>CAYLVN010000405.1:0-3462 GCA_964387115.1 uncultured Fibrobacter sp. | reverse complement strand
CAGCCCGTCGAAGACGCCGGTCTTCCGCTATCACCCCTTGTTGTCCACCAGTTGTGAAGGCAGGTGTTTTCATAACATTTTTAAACATCCTTGCGGCCGCACTGGCGAACTGGTGGTAGATTAAAATTTATTATAGCCTCTAAGAAAAGGACACTTTATACACACTTGTTTGCGATTTACATTATTATGCCGCCGCCATCCTGAGGTATTTGTCGAAGGGCCTTTCTTCAATTTTTAAGGATGGGTACAAGTTTGTAAGGTTCGCTTAACCTCACTGGCGCCAGTCGGCGCCCCTCTGGTCTGGAGATAGACTTTGCAAACAGGCTTTTTTCATGGAAAACAGTTGTTTTCTCATTAGGTTTCAGAACGCTAATTTTCCTCTCTGTGTTCTCCGAGCCTGTGGTGTACCCTCTCCCTCTAACGAAGCTACAAGGAGTTTTTGGAAGAGGGTGCCCCCAATACAAGTAATAATAATGTTTTTTTTTGGAAGAGGGTGCCCCCTCTTCCAGAAACTCCTTATCTTTAATTCTTGCTTATACTTGTATTGGGACGCCCTCTTCCAAAAGCTCTATATTCTTAAAAATTACCTGTATTGGGAACGCCCTCTTCCAGAAATTCCTTATTCATTTTATTATTTATTACTTGTATTGAGGAATACAATTTCACCTGTATCACAAAGTAGGAAACCTTGCGCTGGTAGACGTAAGCCCTTCGGGCTAAAGAGAGGAATGGAGAAGGACCCCGAAAGCAATATGTCTCATAGAAAAGTGGAATTCCCATCATCCTTGTCTCGCCACCATCCACAATTTATCTTAACTCCTGATCTCAGGAGCCAGGGAATTCCGGTGCGAATCCGGAGCGGACCTGCCACTGTAATCCCAATACCTTCACAGGTAATCACGTCGATTCGGCTAAGTTTACTGTGAAGGGGACTGTCATCCAGGCCACTGTTACGCCGGGGCTTATGCCAAAGGCGGATGGGAAGGCGACAGTACCGGGAAAGCCAGGAGACCTGCCTGATGTCGACTGTCTTTTTTGAACCCTCACGGAAAAGGGGTTCAGGAGGAGTTTTCCCGGTGTTCAAGTCCTGTTTCCACGGCGTATTTTTCAGCTGTGTACTGCTTATTGCGGCTTTACAGCAAAGTGCTTTTTGCCTTGACATCGTGTCCGAATCAGAGTCATCTGCTGAAGAAAGACAATCTGATTCTGTTTCTACAAACTTATCTCAAAGTAACGATTCCGCAGAGATATCCGCTCTGGAGAAGATGATTGTGACCGCCCTGAGGCGGCAGAAACTTCTTGAAGCCTCACATTCGCTTTCCATTATCCGTAAAGATGAATGGGCTGCTACTAATAAAAGTCTGGCAGATATCATTGCAGAACAGACCGGGGTGCAGACAAGAAGATACGGGGGTACAGGGAGTTTTCAGAGCATAACAGTCAGAGGAGTGCAGGGAGATAATGTTCTGGTTCTCCTCGATGGCATTCCGCTTAATTCGGCTATGGGCGGTGCTGTTGATCTCAGTGCCATAAACCCCGACAGAATAGAAAAAATCGAAGTTTACAAAGGAATTACACCCGCAGAATTCGGTGGAAACTCTATCGGCGGAGTGATAAATCTTAAAAGCAAAACATCTGCAGGTTCAAACTCTTTTAACGCCAATGCTGCAATTGGCGCATACGGCTACCGCAAGTTCTCCGCAGAAACAAACCACGCTTTTTCCGGCCGGTTCCGGCTCTTTGGATCTATCGGCAATACCTTCTCCGACAATGACTGGCCTTACCTTAACAGAAATAGGACTCCTGCAAACAGCTCCGATGACCGGATCAGTACAGTTGAAAACCACGGGTACAGCTCTTTTGACGCACGGCTTCATCCAACATTCGAATTACCAAACGGTCGCACTCTTTCATCAGGAATCGCATATTCGGTTTCCAGGGCAGAAATTCCTGCGGAGGAAGGATATGTAAACCGCACAGCAGAATTCAAACAGAAACTCTTTGATTTCACCGCAAGGCTCTCAGGTGACAAACCGCAACAGAGTACCGGTTTTGTATTCACTCCTGAAATCGCCTTCCTGCGATGGGTTAACAATACATTCGGGACAAGTCAGGATGAGAGTTTCGGTCCTGATATGGGAGACATATCAACGATGAATAACGCGTGGATCGATATAGGATCGGTTTTTAATACATTCCAATTGTCCTGTATCGGCGAGTTTTTCTTCTCAGAATTTCTGATGAGTCAGGTCTCTTTACAGGGAAGGCACTCAGAGATCGAAACCGGAACAAAATCATCAGGGTATCCCGTAAGTGACTGGCCGGGAAACTCTCAGGAGCTCTCTCTTTCAGGTGATCTGAACGCCATGATCCCGGCCCCTGTTGGCAATCTTGGAATGACAGTCGGAGGTACGGTCAAGGGAGTCAGAAGAGCTACCGATGGCGGTGTCAATGAAAGGCTGAAAATTACGGTAAAACCCTCCATTGACATTGAATACCCCTGGGCAGCCCGCACCGGAATTCAATGGCGGATAGAAGATGCTTTTAACCTGTTTGTAAATGTAGCCCGATACAGCAATACCCCCGGGCTCAGGGAAAAATACGGACTAAATGGAACCGTGCTTCCAAGCCCCGATCTTAAAGAGGAAACCGGAACCACTCTGGAGGGTGGTGTTCGTCTGAATGGAAATAAAACCTGGGTTGAAGCTGTGGCTTTCAGAACAGAAACACAAAACGGGGTAGTGATGAGCTCTGATGGAAAGATGGCCAAGGCCGGCAACTTTGCCTCTACACTTACTACCGGCCTTGAAACCTCTTTGCGTATCCGCCCCATCAGCTTTATTGAAACCGAGGTCAGGGCAACTCTGCAGAAAGCAGAAAACCGTTCTCATTATAACGGATACTACGGAAATAGGCTGCCCAATGAACCCGATTTATCGGTGCTTGCCAGAATCTCCTTCGGGCCATTCAAGGGGATAGAACCGGAATACTGGCTGGATTATAAGTCACCTTTTTTCAGGGATCCCGGCAACTTTAGCAGAGTCCCGGATGACCCGGACAAGCCCGGGATGCTGTTTCATAATGCCCGTATAATCTGGAAAACAGGCAGAAATTTTGACCTGGGATTATCAATACGCAATTTCAGCCGGATTTCCCTGCGTAGTGAGGAGATGATCCGCTCTTATGAGAGCGGGTATTCCTGGATTCTCTATCCGTCAAACGAGTGGCTGATAACAGCAGGGTATAGCTTTTAGACGGGGCGGGAATGGATTGATAAAAGGAATTTTATTAAAGAAACCGGTAAGTCCGGAGTGAGTCCATGTGCTTATTTAAGACACAGGCGGAATTAAACGCAAAGTTCGCAGAGGACGCTGAGGAAAGACCAGAGATGAAAAGAATTAAGATACGGCCGGAATTAAACGCAAAGTTCGCAGAGGACGCTGGGGAAAGACGTAGAGATGA
>CAYLVN010000404.1:0-3466 GCA_964387115.1 uncultured Fibrobacter sp. | reverse complement strand
TATGTCCCGGCAATTCTAAGATGGATGCCGTTCTTCAACGGCATTACGACCCCTGATGGCTGTGCTGAAAAACGTTATTCAGAATTCTCGAAATCACCACCCTTTACCTGTTCCATATCCAGACATATATTTTTTACTAACCAGGCATAGCACCCTTAACCACAAGCAAGGATAATTTATGAATAGAATAATCCCTCTATCAATCCTTCTTTCTTTTTCCATTCTATTTGCGGCAAATGACGGAGTTAACCTGAAGCTTGACTATGCAGCAAAACAGAACTGGAACTACTCTCTTGATTACAGCTCAGAATGTGTTATTAGTGGCAATGGTTCTGCTTCTACAAAGAAAACAGATATAGCCTGCAACGTTACAGGAGACCTGGCCCCCCAAAAAGATAAGCTGCAGCTTAAAGTCGGCGACATGAGCGTTAAATCCGATCTCTATGATTCATCTGTGATCTCCGGAATGATTGGAAAAATCAGCAAGACCAGTTACGACCTGAACCTGATTGAAGGTTCACCTGTGGTTGAAAATGATCTTGACCTCTCCGATGGAACACCGGAATGGAGTATCTATATGCAGCTTGCAAGGCTTCTTCCGGATATGCCCCAGCAGCCTGTAAAAAAAGGATACACCTGGGAACGCAGCGCCTCACTCCCCCTGCAGTCACCACAGGGCAAGGTTCAGTGTGAAATCTACCGGCTCTTTAAAGTCGAGAAAATCTCACCAAAAAAGGACATCGTCTATATCAGCTGGCAATTTAAATACTCCTCTTCTGAAAGTCCCAATAATTCTACTCTCACCAGTTACGCGCCGGTTGCCGGCTCTGGAACTGGAAATGCGGTGATCAATGCAGCAAAAGGTTTTATAGTAAAAGCCGACATGCAGTTTAAAACGCCTATCGCACAGATAGATAACGTGAATGTTAACTGGATTGAAAAAGCAGCACTACAGTATGAAGGAAAAAAATAATACCATTTTGCAAAATCAGGGCCTCTGAAGTTATTTTTTGTTTTTGATCAAGCCCTAAATCTCAGCCTTGGTTAATAAAATTTGATGAAACCCGGTGAAATCCTGATAATCATACCCACCTTCAATGAGCGGGAAAACATAGTACTGCTGATCCCTGAGGTCAAAAAGATACTTCCTGAAGCAGATATCCTGGTCGTAGATGATTCATCGCCGGACGGAACAGGACAATGTGTAAAAGAAATTGCCGCAACAATTATTGGTGTCAACCTCCTGGAAAGATCCAAAAAAGAGGGACTTGGAAAAGCTTACATCAGCGGTTTTAAATGGGCTCTGGAGAGAAATTACCAGTACATATTCGAAATGGATGCTGATTTTTCACATGACCCCAAATTCCTCCCCGACTTCATCTCTGCTATTCAGGAAAATGATATGGTAATTGGATCCAGATATATATCCGGTGTGAATGTTGTAAACTGGCCTATGAAGCGGCTTCTACTGAGCTATTATGCTAACCAGCTTGCAAGAATAGTCACCGGCATCCCGATAAGAGACAGTACCGGCGGGTTTAAATGCTTCCGGCGAAGCGTATTGGAAACTCTGAAGCTGGACAAAATCTCCGCTTCGGGATATTTCTTTCAGCTTGAAATTAATTTTTTCGCCTGGAAAAAAGGATTCCGCATAAAGGAGATACCGATTATTTTCCCTGACCGTAAACGCGGTGTATCCAAAATGTCCACTAAGATCATTAGAGAGGCTCTGTTCCATCTCTTGAGGTTGCGTTTTCTTTCCTTTTTCAAGAGGGATTACTGATTGCCTTCTAATACCACCGATAAACCCCTTATCTCTGTCATCGTCGTAAATTACCGGGTCCCGGATTGTCTCAAAGAGATGATCCGGTCATTACAGGATGTCGCGCTATTTGACAAAACTGAGATAATCGTTGTCGATAACGCTTCCGGAGACTGCTCTCAGCAGCTTATTACTTCTGAGTTCAAAGAAATAAAGTGGATACAGCTTAAAAACAATATCGGTTTCGGGAAAGCGTGTAATATTGGTGCTCAGAACGCCAGAGGCGAATACATTCTGCTTCTCAATCCTGACACAGTCGTGGCACAGGACACACTATCAGTTGCGGTAAACTTCATGGAGTCAAATCCCGGAGCCGGAATCATGGGTCCCAAGATTCTTAATCCCGATGGATCTCTCCAACCTGGCTGCCGAAGAAGCTTTCCGACTGCTGAGATCGCCTTCTATCGCTTTTCCGGTTTAAGCAGGTTATTCCCCAATAGTTCACGATTCGGTAAATACAATCTCAGTTACCTTGATCCGGAAAAATCAGCAGAGGTCGATGCAATATCAGGATCGTTCATGTTTATTCGACGTAAACTGTACATGCAGATTGGCGGTTTTGATGAGCAGTTTTTCATGTACGGCGAAGATCTTGATCTGTGCTGGAGGATTCACGAAAGCGGCTACACTGTTTGGTACAACCCCCAAACTCAGATCATACACCGCAAGGGGAGAAGTTCGGCCCGTAATCTTATTCGGTCAAGAATTGCCTTCTATGAGGCAATGGTGATCTTCTCAAGAAAATACCGGCATAAACGGGGCGGCTTTTTTCCGGACTGGCTCATTTTTTTCGGAATCCTGATTCAAGCATCACTCAACATCGCCACTACTCTTATTGGACATTTCATAGCGGCAATCATCGATCTGGCCATCATAAATATTACTCTGATGGCAGGTATAACATTACGGTTTACAAGCTCTCATAACCCGTATTTTAACTCATTTTCTCAGGTTTTTACCGTACATCTCCTCATTTCAGCAAGCTTTATCTTCATGTTCGCCTATAACGGAATCTACTCCAAGAAGAAATATTCCATCTCAAACGCACTCCTTTCTGGATTTCTCGCTTCCCTTATCTTCTTCGCAAGTGTTTATTTTATCAAAACGGTCGCGTTTTCCAGAATTGTGTTTGCAATAGCCGCTCCTCTCATTACGATTTTACTTGTAGGGTGGAGAGAGGCCATACCGAAAGTGGTCAAATTCAAACAGCTTGTATTCAGTCCCGACCGCGTTCTTGTTGTCGGAAACGGTCCTGTTGCATCTGCGGTAATCCGTCAGTTAGAGGAGCAGAAGTCCGGAAAAATACAGGGCATCCTCTGGTCAAATGGCGAACCAATGCCAGGAGAATATGATGGTTATCAGGTGCTTGGATCAATATCCAGACTTCCTGAGGTGATTAAAAACAACAAAATCGATGTTCTCCTCATTGCCACCGATTTACCATGGTATTCTCGTGTAATCGAGACTCTTTCGAAAAAAAGATTGAAAAATCTCACTATCCGATGGGTGCCCCACGAAATATTCGAACAGCAGAATAATCTGGTACTTTCTGACATTAAACTGAATACCTTTTCAGTCTAAACCTGAAAATCGCAGTTGGATGAGCAAAAAATCGTAGCCTGTTGAGTGCTAAGGGCTTTCAGG
>CAYLVN010000403.1:0-3466 GCA_964387115.1 uncultured Fibrobacter sp. | reverse complement strand
AAGAGGAGTACGCCTGGACAACATCCTGGGGAGTCTCAACACGTCTAATCGGCGGCCTTATCATGACTCACGGTGATGATGATGGGCTGATTGTTCCCCCGAGACTTGCTCCGGCACATGTTGTTATCCTTCCCATGATACACGATGATGCCACGGCCGGGAGTGTTATTGAATATTGTGATAACCTGGCTAAGGAGCTGCGCGATCAAACTTACGACGGTCGCAGGATCGTGGTTGAAGTAGACAAGAGAGAGGGCAGGGGAGGGGAAAAAGTCTGGTCGTGGATAAAGAAGGGCATCCCGGTTTATCTTGAAATCGGTCCCAGAGATATTGCATCTGACTCGGTATTTGTGGGGAGACGCGATAAGAGCCGCAAAGAGAGGTATTCTCAGAAGCGGGGTGAATTTATTAACGGAATTGCCTCTTTGATGCAAAACATTCAGGACAGCCTTTATCAGAAGGCGCTTGCATTCCGTGACAGCAATATTAAGAGGATCGATACCAAAGATGAGTTTTACGCTTTCTTTACTCCAAAGAATTCCGAAAAACCGGAGATTCACGGAGGGTTTGCATCGTGTCACTGGAACGGCTCTTCTGAGGTGGAGGAGAAAGTTAAAAACGATCTGAATGTGACAATAAGGTGCATACCGCTTGATTCTACGGAAGAGGAGGGAAGGTGTGTAATAACAGGGGAGCCTTCCCGAAAGAGAGTTATTTTTGCGAAAGCCTACTAAACAAGATTGTAACACTCCCAATCGGTGCAGGTTCGCTGAGCTTACTGCGGTTCTGCTGATCTGTATCCTGATTGCCAATGGCTCGATTTTCTCAGTTTCGGCGTCAAGCAGTGGTGCTAAGACTGCGGCGGGAATCGGGATTCCGGTTGTGGCTGTCGGTACAGGAATAGCGGTTTATTTCACTGCACGAAATGCCAAAAGGGATCGTCTTCATGGTGATACTGTAATCTCACAAGTAAATGTGTGTCTTGACAGCGCCACTCATCTATTTAAAGCAGACAGTTTTTACAGGTCTGCAGAACAGCTTCGCAGGGTACTTCCGCTCTGGGCAGAATACAGTCACTACCTGCAGAAAAGAGAACTTCCAGCGCGTCCGGGTGATATAGATTCGGTCAATTCTGCAATTTCAAGGTGTGATTTTCTTTACAGCCTTTCCGATCAGGTCCAGAGAGCCGATTCTTTTACGGCGGCTTTGCCGGATGATCCCGACATTCTGGCCGCTTCTGACAGACATCAGCTCTTTCCTGCAATAGCAGGATGCAGAAAGACAATCGACAGTATCGCGGAGGTAAACAAAGAGTTTCATTCCACGACAGGTTATGCTTTTCGCCGCTCAATTTCCCGGTTGAACCGTGTGGACAGCCTTTTCAGGGTTATATACGACAGACAGAAGGATGATTTTACATATAAGAACAAGTACTATTACAACCGGGCTGTAGAATCGAAGGATTCCACAGAACTGAGAAAATTCATGTCGGATTGTGACTACTACCAGGTAGACAAGCAGTGGTGTGAGAGAATGAGACTGGCACTCAATCCACCAATACCGTCGCAAGTTGAGGGAAGTCTGAAAGCCGATACTGTGGCTGTAAATAAGAAACTGACAGCTGTTGATTCAATGAAGCTGAGCTATTCTGAAGCGATTGGTTCGGGGCGAATCGAGTTGCTTGAGGAATACATGAAAAAATATTCAGGGCGGCGATTCAGTAAAAAGGACTCGAAGATTGACAGCGTCAGGATTGCGCTTGATTCACTAAAAAAGATTGTTGAAAGAGAAGCGCTATACAACAGACAGCATCCATTGTTTACCAATGCCGATCCGGAAGAGCTCACTGTTGTAGTTTTGGGGTTGACGGGTAATCAGGAAGAGATTTTCAGGATTGCTGTAGAAACCAGGAAAACTGAAATCATGAAGGCTGATGGGATCAGGTTTCCTTCTATACTAAAGATAGACTATTCCCAGACCCCTCCAATCATAATGATGAATGCTTTTGTGAATGCAAAAGATGTAGAGAAGAAAATCTCCGGGGATAGTGCTGCTTATTCTCTGCCTGGAGTTTCCTGGCTCATGCAGATGCTGGATGCTTTTAAACAGCATGTTCTGAAAGAACTGGAGAAGAGAGACAGTGATAGTGAGCAGGTAAGAAAAATCAGAACAGCCGCTTATATAGTCAGGCTCAATAAAAATGTTTCTGACTATATTACTTTTTATGGCAAAGAGAACCTGCGGGCGCAAGGAGATGAGCAGACTTTCAAGTACTATGATTTTTTCGATATAACACTTAATGGCCGCAATGATATTCGCTTGTCAAATGAACCATCGCACACAATAGCTGTTCATAAAGACAGCCCCGATACTCTTAAGCATTCTCTATGTAAGGGTTTCTTCCAGTAAAAGCATAACCTGAAAAGTCTTAGCACTCAAAGAAAAAGTTTTTTGCCTCATCCAACTGTGGCTTTCAGGTTTAATCAGAATCTGCAGGGCAACATAAAGGCGTAATCCTCCGTAATTTTTACAGATACTTTAACCTAAAAATCGCAGTAGGATGAGGCAAAAAGGCGTAACCTGTTGAGCGCTAAGGCTTTCAGGCGTCTTGATCTTATCACCTTGTCGATAAGACCTGCAACGTCTTCAAGCCTTATCATCCCAACATCTTACGTTTTTTGCTCTCCCCATCTGCGACTTTCAGGTTTAAACACAATCTCAGTTGTATTCTCCAGAAACAGTTGGATGTGTTTTTGGAAAAAAGAAAACGGCAGTAGTGTTACAGGAGTGCGCATTATGGAAACTGCAGATAAAATTATTCTGGTGACTGGAGCCACCGGACATCAGGGAGGAGCCGTGATAAAACATCTTCTGGCAGATGGCTGGAAGGTGAGGGCGATGAGCAGACATCCTGATCATGCCGAGGCACGTGCGCTCAAAGAATCCGGTGTAGAGTTAGTTAAGGGTGATTTTGATGTCCCGTCAACACTTGATGAAGCACTTAAAGGGGTTTACGGGGTTTTCAGTGTTCAGCAACCGCTCGATAATGGAGTTGATCGGGAGATAAAGGAGGGTAAAGTGCTGGCAGACGTGGCAAAGAGTGCCGGCGTAAAGCACTTTATTTACAGCAGTTACGGAGCGGCCGATCGGCAGACCGGGGTTCCGTTTATCGACAGCAAATGGGAGATCGAGGAGCATATCAGAAATCTGGGATTAAACTGGACCATCTTCAGGCCGGTCTATTTTATGGAAAACCTCTTGCAGCCGGAGATAAGAGATTCAGTCTACAACGGAGTACTTCCTATGGCGTTAGACCCTGAAATGCCGTTGCAACTGATTTCTGTGGATGATATCGGGGCTTTTGTGGCGCTGGCCTTTAAAAACCCTGACAGGTTCGCAGGCAAGGCACTGGAAATTGCCGGTGATGAGCTGACGGGTAATCAGATAGCGGAGATTCTGAGCAGGA
>CAYLVN010000402.1:0-3467 GCA_964387115.1 uncultured Fibrobacter sp. | reverse complement strand
CCTTTAATGAGCTTACTCCTGTCGACATTGAAAATGTAATCTACTGTTTCCATTTTTATGAGCCGCTTTTGTTTACACATCAGCTTGCACCATGGATAAAGGAACCTGAAATAAAACAGACCAGGGATTATCCCGGAGATTACGGAGCGGGTTTTATACGTAAATATGGTATGGTGATGTCTGATGGACGATGGGATAGAGATCGGTTTGCAAAAGAGCTTGAGAGAGTTTATGCATTCAGGGAGAAGTACAAAGTATCTGTTATCTGTGATGAATTCGGGGTATACGCACCTGTGCTTCTGCAGGCGCAGTTAAGATGGCTTGAGGACCTGCTTTTTGTGCTTAAAGAGATGGAGATAGGGTTTTCTTACTGGAACTATAAAAACCTGGACTTCGGCATTATTTCCAGGGGTGAGGGCCTGCATGAGAACCTTTCCCAGTATAATAACCCTGATAGGATAAATTACCAGGTACTTTCAGTGCTGAGGAATTTTTAATAGTATCTCATTCATGTATGGCATGCCATGGCAGAACGATGCTTTAGGATCAAAACCCGTAGGATTGGAGAAGTTTTGACCCGTCAGATTATTTCAGCGGATTAAAAAAATTGTCGATATCAAAAAAATAGCGGTTGCTATCAAGAGAATCTATAACCGGTTTTATCTTTACCGAAAGCGGTTTTACCGGCCTGCCGTCGTACCATTTGCCCATATAAATCTGTTCAGGAGAGCCTCTGCCTAAAGCGACTTTGTAAGCCGCGGGGTTTTCATTCATTGAATAATCAAAGAGCGCGTCTACAAGTCTCATTACTGCATAGTAATCGTATGCATCGTTCTCTCCGTCTTCATCTACACTGCTTTTAGGGAGATGGTGATCTGCCTGAAATGTGTAACTATCGCCTGTGTCGCTGAAGACGGTAATGAAATTTTTATTGGAATCAGGGATTCCTATTTTGTTAAACAGGTCTATGGCAATAGCTGGATCATTTGTCCTGTCGTTCTCATAAACCTGCACGATCATCTTCACATGACGTGGGTAGGAATCCAGTTTGGCTTTGTCAAGATCAAAAAAATACCATGGTGCCATAAGGAACAGAAATGCCGATTTTTTTCCCCAGCCGTTTTCATTGATGGTTCTATAGGCAATAGAGGGTATCGCTCCGGCGCCGAATGAATGACCCACAAAGCCGATTCGGGTAGAATCAATGAACTGACCGTACTTTTTCATAGCCTCTTTGAACCCAGTGTATATCACCTCGTAGTTTCCTGGAAGTCCCGGAACCCTGACTGCCATCCTGTGCGATGTAAAGACAACGACTGCACCGCGACTTACGATATGTTCAAGAAGCATATTGTAAACAGCCGGATCCGAAAGAGCGTAACCATGGGCAAAGAACACTACCGGGAATTTTCCAGATGGGATAGTTTCATGTTCCTTTACAGGAAGCATCACGTATGTGGGTTTCAAAAGCCATGCTGGATTGACAATCGTATCGGTTCTGATACTGAATGGCCCGGGTGCCCCATAGCCACTTGTAATAGGAGGCACAGGGCCGGTTATTATATCATGTCCAGGAGTACTCTTTATTTTGTTAAGCAGTATGTTTTTGCCTGTTTCTATGTAGTTTGTGAGGCTCTTAAGACCGTAGAAAATTTTATCAGTCATGCTCAGTTTTGTGGATTTGTTATTCTTGATCAGATAACGGGGATTGATCCTGCTCTCCCAGAAGTTAAGATACTGATGTTGTCCGAAAGATGGCTCAGGATTATCTGTTACTACAAGTCTCTTAAACTCCAGACCCCCGGGCCAGGTGCCCATGAATGTCTGGGCTGAATCTCCATTACCAAGTGCATATACACGTAAGCTGTCGACACCTTTAAGAGAGTAATCAAGAAGTGCGCAGAGTGGCCTGAAAATTCCATATGCCTTGATCACTGTTTCACCGGGTTTTGCTGCCGGGGAGGAGTGATCTGCATCTATTGTACAGCCGAACCGCTTGTCACCCCTTATCAGAAAAAAATCCTTTGATTCAGGGGGCAGGGAAATGTGATTGAATATGTCAATTGCCATGCGGTGGTCGTTAATTTTGTCATCCTGAAAAACCTGCATGACAAGTTTAAGGTGAGAAGGGAAGCTTGCCAGCATCTCATCTGTAATTCCATGTGAATACCAGGGTGCCATGATAAACATACAGGCTCCATTTTCACCCCATTTATTTTCGTTCAGCAATTTCCAGGCTATTGCAGGAGCAGATCCGCCCCCCATAGAGTGACCGACTATGGCAATCCTTGTGGTATCTGCGTTTTTCATGGCTGCAAAGACCCCGGCTTCAAAGCCCTCTGACATAAGCTCTATTTTCATCTCCATATCGCTCATGTCCATATCTAGAGAGATATATGGGGAATAAACAAGGATATACCCTCTTTTTACTACCTCATAAATAAGGTCTTTATATGATGAAGGGTCTGAGGCTCCAATTCCGTGGCAGAAGAATACTAAAGGGAACTTCCTGCTGCCCTTTGTGTCAGGCTTGAAAAGGTAAACCTGCTCGTCCGGTTGGCCAGGATATGGTACTGAATCGGAAACAACTTTAAAAAAAGTCGCCGAACCTGGAGAAAAGGTCGCCTTGTATTCCGGGCATACCGAGACCGTATCAGAATAAATCTGTGAAAAAACAGTTGTGATTACATATAAAACGACTAATAATTTGTTGTATTTCATAATTCCTCAAAGATGATAGTTTTGTTTTTCCCAGTATACTACCAATGTAAAACTAAATCAATGAGTGGAAATCTTCACCTAAAGATAAGGATTGGACAATAATGATTGAAGATGTGGCGTTTTTACAGGCTTTAAAAAATAAAAGGCACGGCCAATTGACCGTGCCTGAAAAAACCTCAAATCTTAAGATTTAAAGCACTCTTCACATTCAGCTATATTACTCAGATTCAGATGCTTTCTTATTCTGTTTCATACTGATTCTTTCTTTTCTACCTGTCCCGAAACTGGTTCACCCTCTCTCTTAAGAGCACATTTTTCCCTTCACGAACTATCACTACGAATGTGCCGTTTGAATGTAGGAGTGATTTGAGTGGGATCAGTGATGATTTATTGCATTTCTTCACTGAGATAACCCGTCCTCTAAGGTCATAAAGAGCAACAGAAACCCTTTTTGCATCGGGAATAGTGAGTGAAAGGATGTTTTTAGAGATACTGGCAGAAGAGACTCCGGCTTTTCTATAAATCTCTTTTACAGGATCAATAGAAACCCCGCTGGAAGGCAACCGGGCTGCTATGCCCCGACCTGCAGTACTCATGTAAACCACACCAAACGTGTTCATGTCACCGACAACAAATTCTCCATTTGCCAGACCGCCGTATTCATGAGCGTCATCATTTACCCGGGTCCAGCTCTTTCCTTCATCAATAGACTGGAAAACGCCGGTAACAGAAGCCACAGTCCCGAA
>CAYLVN010000401.1:0-3511 GCA_964387115.1 uncultured Fibrobacter sp. | reverse complement strand
GGGCTGGTGTCCCGGCACCGCTTCTTTTCCGTCTCCCCTGCGGCGGGGGAATAACACTGGGGGCATTTCATTCCGGCGAATTCGATGGACTCTGGACCAGGTTTCCGGGGTTGAAGGTTTTCTATCCAGTTACCCCGCAGGAAACCTTCGAAGCGCTCATCGCCGGTTTTTACGATCCCAACCCCTGCATAATAATGGAACACAAGCTTCTTTATTGGGGAAGGCAGGAAGAAATCAGCTTTGACGGGGACCTTGAAAAAATCGCGCATCCGAGGAGATATACCGAAGGTTCAGAATTAACAGTTGTTGCCCTGGGAGCAATGGCCGAAGCTGCGGTTTCTGTGGTAAGGAATCATAACTATTCCGTTCAGGTGTGGAATCCATTTATATTAAACCCTTCGGTTCTGGACCCGATAATAGAATCTGTAAGCTCTACCGGCAGACTGCTGGTGGTGCAGGAAAGCGGTTCTACTGCAGGTCTGGGAGACCGGATAATTTCTGTAGTATGCAGGGAGTGCTTCGGAAAGCTTAAACGTGCACCAGCTTTATTGAGTACCCCTGATATCCCGGTGCCTTTTGCCAGGGAACTGGAAAGTCATTTTCTTCCGAGCCAGGAAAAGATTCGCGATTGTATAGAATCGATGATTGGAGAGAGGTGTGAATAAAGTGCCATTCAAGACCGTGCTGTATCTGCCATCCCAGGCAGCAGCTGAAACGGAAGCCACAATCACTAAATGGTTTGTAAAGCCGGGCGAGAGCTTTGTCAAAGGTAAGATACTTGCTGAAGTGGAAAGCGCAAAATCGACTTTCGAGTTTGAATCGCCCTGTGACGGCAAAGTTATCAATATCATGTGTGCCGAAGGCAGCACGACCTCTTTTGAATCTCCGGTTATTGAAATTGAAACAACAGATTTATCACTGAAAAATGAGATCCCTCCTGCGAGCGCACCTGTTGTGGAAACCCCGCAGATGGAAATCTCTATAGTAGAAAAGCAGAAAGAACCTGAAATACGCGAGATTTCCATGCTCGGTATCGGCACATACCTTCCCGAGCGGATTGTCACAAACGGGGAGATGCTTGTCGATCACCCTGATATTACTGAAGATTATATCTTCGGGGTTACCGGAATACGGGAACGCAGGTGGGCAAAGAAAGATGAGAAACCATCTGATATGGCCTATATTGCTTCTGTAAATGCAATCCGGAACTCAGGGTTGAAACCACAGGAGATCGATGCTATTATAGTGTCAACTACCACTCCGGATGTGATGATGCCTTCTACTGCCTGTTTACTGCAGGGAAAACTCGGCATCAGAGGAGTACCATCGTTTGATCTTAACGCAGCCTGTTCAGGATGGTTGTACGGTATTTCTGTTGCCAAAGGGCTCATTCTTTCCGGTATGGCACAGAATGTCCTTGTTACAGCTGTTGACATGCAGTCCCGACTGCTTGACAAAAAAGACAGAAATACATATTTTCTGTTCGGTGACGGCGCAGGTGCCACCGTGATCTCCGGAAACCATCCCGGCCACACTATCAAATGTGAAATTCTGACTGCCGATGCAGTTGGTATTCATATGGCCAGAAGATCCTACATGGGTTATGAAGTCCCGGCAAACACCGGTGATGTCGACCCATGGATCAGACTTGACGGCAGAGCGCTGTTTCGCTTTGCAACCGAAAGTTTTTCTTCTATTATCAGAGAACTGATTGTCAAAAGCGGCTGGCAGGCATCCGATATCCGCTGGGTCGTTCCGCACCAGGCAAACAGCAGAATTCTCAAAGCTGCGGCCCAGAAAAGCGGAGTCGCCTTTGAAAGGTACTATCTGAATATCGACAAAGTCGGAAACACATCCAGCGCCAGCATTCCTATTGCACTGTCCGATATTGAACGCGGACTGCAGAAAAATGACAAGATTATTTTCTGTACAGTAGGTGCCGGTATTACCGCTGGAGGAATGTCAATCGAGTGGTAATTATCTGACACTGTTCACGAAGTAACATCTCACTTATTTCCTCATTCCGCTCACTCTGTGAATAAGAGTGGACGGATTCTCTTTTCATTAATTTTTTCCAATCAGCTGTCAGACACTTGACTTTTTAATTCGTATTCTTTTTCTTGTCAAGTAAAAGCATCTTCCAAACGAGGAGCTTTAACCATAATGGAAGAATCAACTTTCATTGATAACCCGTCACCTTCTCCAGAATCGCAGAGCGGAGCAGGACACAGAATGCGTATTCTTGAACGGTTTATCTCATCGGGCATCTCCGCCCTCCATCCCCATGAGGTAATCGAGATCTTATTAACCTTTGCAATTCCCAGGAAAGATACAAAGAAGCCGGCAAAAGAGCTGCTCGGAAGATTCAGAACCATCGGCGGGCTCATAAACGCTCCACTTGAGGAGGTAGTAAAGGTTGAAGGTATCACCCGCCGCGCAGCAAGCCTGTTTCCACTGATCAAAGAAATCATGGGATTATGCCTGAGAGAGAAATTTGAAAAACAGGAGATGATTTCACATCGCAGGGATGTCGAAGAATACCTGCGGTTTTATTTCGGGCAGCGCCGGGATGAATATGTGGCTGCACTGTTTCTTGATAATGCGAATCATGTCCTTAAAACAGATATAATCTCGGAAGGAACAGTCAATCAGTGCGCGGTTTACCCCCGTACCATAGTAGAACGGGCACTTGGCTGCAAAGCCGCATCTATACTCATCGCCCATAACCATCCCGGGGGCTCCCTGAATCCCTCTGAAGCAGACTGGCTTCTTACAGAACGGATTTTCCAGATCGGAAAACTTCTCGAGCTGCCTCTTCTGGACCACATTATAATCTCCAGCAGCAAAGTAGTAAGCCTCAGAGACCTCCCCCGATGGCCGCATTAGTTTCCTACCCATCAGAAAGGGTATCTCTAAATACCCTATTTGCCCCCCCAGAGATGACTTAATGACTGAAATACAAAGTTCTTATTTCCGGTATTGAGGGTGAGCCCCTGGGGTGAAACTGTGACTTAACGCGTTAATTCTAAAAGTCATCTCTGAGGTGACACTGTGACTCAACGCGTTAAATCCAAAAGTCATCTCTGGGGTACAATCCCCGACCAAAAATCCGCCGTGATTCCTCGATTAGTACAACAGCAGCGTTCTAGAATCCTCAACCCGCCTCGGAAAATGAATTTTTAAAGGTACCCTGAAGTATATTTTGGTGGTATGCACCATAGTACCTCAATCCGAACCGCTATTTCAGCCCTGCTGTGTTTCTCCTTTTTTATCTCATCGGCATTTGCCGGAAAAATAACAGGAAATGTAAAAAACTCCCAGACCGGAAAACCGCTCCAGGGTGTGATGGTTGAGATAGAAGGAACAACAAAAAGCGTCTTCACCGACCATTCCGGCAATTACACATTTGACTCGGTTCAATCCGGTTCATGCAATCTACTGTTTTTCCATGAAAAATCTGAACCGCTGACCATCAATGATGTCTTTGTGCCGGGAGATGGTGAGAAGAGGG
>CAYLVN010000400.1:0-3511 GCA_964387115.1 uncultured Fibrobacter sp. | reverse complement strand
AAGCCTTGAATTGCCTTGTTATCGGAACTTTTGCAGGGCTGAGTATAGCTTTGTTCACAAATTTTTTCTTCAAGGACCTGATAAACCGCCTTGAGTATGTGACCTATTACATGCGCTCCAGGTGGGAGTATTCCGAGATGTCTAAAGAAGATCTGGCGAAGCTTCAGGAACAGAACTACGGAATAAATATCATCGATATCGACAATCGCAGTATGCAGAAAATGGGTCCTTACTGGAACTGGAACCGCTCTTATCATGCTGACATGATCAATACCCTCTCCTCAAATTTTCCCGCTGCCATTGTATTTGATATCTTCTTTTCCACACCTGAGGACCATAACGAGAGGGCAAAACTCGAAGGCCTTCTTCTGCGCAGTAAAGAGATGAATCCCGATATAGTGCTCTCCGACAGGATGCGTCAGTCCATTATCTCCACCATAGATTATGACCAGCGGTTTATAGATGCAACACGTAATGCCGGTTGTGTTTATCATGGGATCTGTCTTGCAGACGAGCGCGATTACCGTGATTACGCACTATCGCAGATAAAGCATCGGATGACCATGGCGTGGCACGATTCACTCAATCCCCAGTCAACAATCAGTTTTTCTCCTGATAAAAGAAAAAAGATCATCGACCGCAAGCCGATTATCGATGGGATTTTTCCGGGTTTGGCCAGAGCCTCGAAGGGAATCGGGCATATCGATATTATCCCCAATGATGACGGGGTGATAAGAGAGATTCCACTTATTTACGGATTCGGAAATAACGATCCGGTTTATCTTCCAATCAGTATCCGCACTGCAGCATCATTGTTTGCAACACCAAACGATGAGATTTTTTATGAGCCCGGGAAGTCCATTGATATAGGCAAACCGTTCAAGGTATTCTGTGATTCCACTGGTGAATTCAGCTTTTCCTATCCCAACGTGACCGAATCACAGGTAAGGGCGATTCTGAAGCGATCAAAGGAAATCCTTTCTCATTCAGACAAGAGTCCCCTGGAAATCTCAACGTTTATGGCTGCCTCGCGTGATATCAACGGATGTCTTTCTCTGGAAATGAGTATCCCGGGAGTAATCCCCTGTGAATTGACCACGGTGCTGCTTGCGGCGGATATGGAAAAGGCTACTAATATTGCACAGGGACAAGAATATGAACTGGGGTCCCAAATAGTGCTTCGAAGAGACTCTGATGTTGACTGGGTAATAAGCGCCCCGTTTGATGTGCAGGAGTGGTGGTTTACAAGGGCAGACCTGATAACAATCTCTGAATGTCTGGAAAAGGATCTTGACAAAATCAGAGCTGGTGAGAGAAAGCTTATATTCCACAATTTTACAGTTAAAAATATCGACAAGGTACTGGTCTCCTCTATTCCCTGTCTGAAAGATTTGACACTAAAAGAACTTTGCACGACAGGCTGGAAGAGCATCGAGGCGATGAGGCCCGGTACAAGGATGGACTTTGGTGCCCCGGTTAAAATACCGCTCAGCCCGCTGGACCGTCACATAATCACATTTTTCGGACCAGGAGGAAAGCCTTTCCCCCGTTACAGCTACTACGATATTCTGAACAACCGGGTTCAGGGTTCTCTTGAGGGAAAGATATTTATTGTCGGGTCAACTGCACCTGGACTCTTTGATATAAAGGCTGTGCCACACGAGCGCAGCTATCCTGCAGTTGAGATCCATGCATCGATGCTCAATTCTTTTCTTACCAATACATTTGTCAAAAGACTGAGCGGGTGGCAGGATTTTGCAATTCTTCTTCTGGTCGGAATTATCCTTGGCTTTCTCTCTTTTATGTTCAAGCCTGTAGTGGGCGGAATTCTTACGGTTATTTCAATTTTTCTCTATTTTCTTTTAGCAATGGATCTATTTGGCACCGAACACCTGTGGATCGAAATCGCCAGACCAATACTCACAATTATACTTACATATACGGCAGTAATGGTCTACCGGTATATTACAGAGGAAAAAGGCAGAAAATTTCTTCAGAGCACTTTCAAGCAGTATCTATCGCCTGAGCTTATAGACATGATGTACAAACGCAAGCAGATGCCGATGCTTGGCGGAGATGAGGGAATAAGGACCGCCTATTTCACGGATATTCAGGGGTTCTCAACTTTCTCCGAAAAGCTTGGATCCCCTACACGGCTTGTTGAACTGTTGAATGAATATCTTTCGGTAATGACAGACACTCTTCTGAAACATTATGGTACACTCGACAAGTATGAAGGTGATGCGATAATAGCGTTTTTCGGGGCACCCATGCCTATGCAGAACCATGCATATCAGGCCTGCCTGACAGCTCTTGATATGCAGGAATCACTCTCGGGCCTGCGGAAAAAGTGGATTTCCGAGGGTGACAAATGGCCTCCTATTGTGCATGATTTAAGGATGAGAATTGGTATAAATTCAGGTCTTATAACCACTGGGAACATGGGATCAAATATCAGGAAGAACTACACCATGATGGGAGATGCGGTGAATCTGGCCGCGAGGCTCGAGAGCGCTGCCAAACAGTATGGTGTCTACACAATGATGAGTCAATTTACTTATGATCTTGTCAAGGATCATTTCGAGGTGCGGCAGCTCGATAAAATAACAGTTGTGGGGAAATCGGAACCGGTTGTAGTTTATGAGTTAATAGGCGAGAAAGGGAAAATCAGTTCCCGGGTTCAGGAACTTCTCGGGATCTACAACCAGGGATTGCAGTTATATTACAGCAGGGAGTGGGACAGGGCAATCGGGGTTTTAGAGGAAGCAAATTTGCTGGAACCATATAAGGATGTCGCTCCTGAAGGAATAACCCCTTCAAAGAAGATAATAGAGTACTGTAAGGTTTATAAGGCTGATCCTCCGGACGATAGCTGGGATGGTATCAGCAGACTGACTTCAAAATAAGGAGTAAAGCTATGATCGGTAAGATACTTAGTTTTCCATTCATGTTAGTCGGGAAGGTTTTAGGCCTGATATATGGTTCCCTGAGGTTTGTCTTCGTTTTTATTCTGGGAATTATTCGATTTCTGATAAGCCATGTTGCCGGTACTATCATGGGCGCGGTCATCGGCTTCTTTTTGGGCCGAAAGCATGTAGGCGTGAAACTGTCGTCTAAGAAGAAGAATTAGTTCACCTGGCTGTAATGAATAATTCGTAATTCGATAGTTCATCGGACTTCTTTCTTTTCTGTGCCCTCTGTGCCTCTGTGGTGGGCCCTCCGGCTCCCATACGCGCTACTAAAAATTTGATGATAAGAAAGAGCTTATAGGAAGGGGCGCCCAAATTGCTATATAACTTTGTAGCACATTTTGGGGCAAAAATATTTTGGCAGAGGGTGTCCCCTTCTCCAAATATATTAAAAAACCTAGTGTTCTCTGTGGTAGTCCGTACTCTTATACATGGCAGGGGGCGTTCCCCAATATAAAAAACTCTTTAGAATCAGGAGTTTTTTGGCAGGGGGCGTCCCCCCTTGCGCTCCAGCCCGTCGAAGACGCCGGTCTTACGCTATC
>CAYLVN010000399.1:0-3515 GCA_964387115.1 uncultured Fibrobacter sp. | reverse complement strand
AAAACCAGGACAGGCAGCAGAGATCCTCAGTTTTTTTACACTGAATATCAAACTTTTGAACAGATTGAAATTTTATCATTAAAGCAGAGGGTCTGGAAGCTAAATCGCTGATTTCCTCAGGCGTTGAGGCTGATCTGAAAATAAGCATTTTTAGAAAAACCTACTATCAGACCGGATCTGTTTTGAGCCCTCGTCCAAAATTAAAATAGTTATCCAGGGTGCCTGTTGACAAATTTTGATCTGCCTGTTGTAAGAGGGTGCCTCCTCTTTCGCTCCAGCCCGGTTAAGAAACTAATCTTGAGCTATCACCCAATGTTGTTACAATTCACCCAAGTCTTTTCCGCCGCCGGCAGGCATGTGTTGAAGTTTTCGAAGTCACAACTGTTTGCATTCCATCAGAAGATAATGGCGGCTGTAAGCTCACCAATAAAGGGCCTCCGGCCAAACCAGAAATCTTAAAAAAATAACTTGAACCTCTAATTATGATAATAATGTTTTTCATTTCAGCTGATCACAGGACACTCGGAATACACAGGGAAAGAATCTCCGGATAAACCCCGGAAAGATTAATTTCGGTCTACAGAAAAAATTAAAAGAGGTAGTTCTTTTTAGAAAACAGGGCTAATTAAAGGTATATTGATAATATGTGTCGGGGAAAGATAATTTCAGGAGAGAAAGAGATGAATTACCGGCTGATGATGAAGATTGAACTGTTTACTGCTCTTATTTTTTTGTCAATTCAATCCGTTGCTTTTGCTGATAACCCACTGGTTCGGCATATCTTTACTGCAGATCCGGCTCCAATTATCCACAACGATACCTTCTACATTTTTACCGGTCGTGATGAGGGAAAGAACAACGGATGGATACTGAATGGATGGCATGTGCTGTCGTCAACGGATTTGGCAAACTGGACAGATCATGGAGTCGTGCTGGCTGTAAAAGATGTCACGTGGCTCAATGCAAGTCAGGCATGGGCGGCGCAGTGCGTTGAACGGGATGGGAAGTTCTATTTTTATATCTGTGACTCTGGTGAAATCGGTGTTGCTGTTGCCGATAATATCCTGGGTCCTTACAAAGATGTATTGGGCAAGCCGCTTATCTCCAATAAAACACCTGGAGCCTGTCCTGGAGATGACAATATAGACCCGTCTGTTTTCATCGATGATGACGGGCAGGCATATATCTACTGGGGAACCGACCGTGTCTGTCGTCAGGCAAAATTAAAAAGTAATATGATTGAAATAGATGGAAGCATAACTGTACCACAGGGCGTTACCAGATTCTTTGAAGCCTCATGGGTACATAAAAGAGACAATATCTACTACTATTCTTATGCAGCCTACAACAGCAGCGGTGCTAATTGGCCATCGAATATTGATTACTGCACAAGTTCAAATCCTCTGGGTCCCTGGACCTACAAAGGGACAATGAACGATAAGGCCGGAACCGGAACTAATCATTCCGGAATTATCGAATTTAAAGATAAGTGGTACTTTGTTTATCATACCGACTACCTCTCAGATGGAGTGGCATGGCAGAGGTCGGTACAGGTTGACAATCTTTCTTACAACAGTGACGGAACAATCAAAAAAATTATTCAGACAACAACAGGGCCCGAACCGGTTGGAAATGCCCCGTTTGAAGAGAATGCATATTATAAAATAAAGGCGAAACACAGCGGTAAACTTGTCGATGTGGCAGATGCTTCAACTGCAAACAGTGCGAATGTATTACAGGCATCCGACAATGATAAAACCAGCCAGCACTGGAAACTGGTTAAAGCGGGTAACGGCATTTACCAGTTTATAAATCGTAACAGTGGCCTGGTACTGGATGCAGATGTCTCCAATGATAATGTGCTTCAATATACAAATAGAAATACCGACAATCAGAAATGGAAGCTGACCGGAAATGGAAATGGAGAGTATTATATAGTAAATAAGCAGAACAGCCGGTTGCTTGAAGTTTATTATGCGGAGATGGATGACGGGGCAAATGTCCAAACCTGGGAATTCAACGGGGAGACCTGTCAGCAGTGGGAACTCCAGATTGTCGATACCGGAGCTGTTGCGGTCACTTTGTTGAAAGAAAAAGTTCTTCCCGGTTCCTGCATTCTCCCCGGGGGCGGTGTCTATTTTTCAAACCAGGGAAGCAGATTCTCACCTGCAGTTTCAACGATTGATTTGTCGGGCCGAAGTCACAAATATGTAAAGGTCAATAACCAGGGAAGTGGTTTTATCGTTTATCGGGCAAACATGAAATAGTTTACCCGCAAAGAGGAAAATATGTTTGAATGTTACTTTAAAAGATATCTGACATTTCTGGTTATGATTTTCATCATTAATCTGCCGCTTGGTGCCCAGGAGAATTATTCCGCATATTTGTTTGCCTATTTTACGGGAAACAGTGGTGATCAGGAGTCTATCCGGTTCGCTCTCAGTGATGACGGGCATAACTTCAAGGCTCTTAACGAAAACAGGCCCGTTATCAGTTCCGCATCGATAAGTCTTACAGGCGGAGTACGTGATCCACACATCCTGCGGGGTGAAAATAATGATTACTATATGGTTGCGACCGATATGGTATCTGCCCGCGGGTGGGCATCAAACCGGGGCATTGTGATGCTCAAGTCAACCAATCTGGTTGATTGGCAGTCGGCCAAAGTCAATATTCCAACTGCATTCAGTCAATTTGCCAATGTGGATCGTGTCTGGGCACCGCAGGTTATCTTTGACAAAGAAGCGGGAAAGTACATGGTCTATTTTTCCATGAGGCGTGGACCAAATGATAACGATAAATTCTATTATGCATACGCAAACAGCTCTTTTACAGCCCTGGAAGCCGCTCCAGAAATTCTTTTTTCAAATAATGGATTATGCACAATAGATGCTGATATTATCTATAAAGACAGCGTATATCATCTGTTTTTTAAAACCGAAGGAAGCGGAAATGGAATAAAGTCAGCGCATTCAAAAAAGCTTACCGGAGGATATGTATTGTATGATAAGTATCTGCAGCAGACCAGCGCCGCGGTGGAAGGCTCCTGTGTGTTCAAGCTGATAAATTCAGATACTTATGTTTTGATGTACGATGTTTACACTTCGGGAAGATATGAGTTTGCAGTCAGCAAAGACCTGAGAAATTTCAGCAAAGATCCCACACCTGTTTCATTTGATTTCAAACCTCGCCATGGTACTGTAATTCCCATTACAAGTGCGGAAAAAAACGCCCTTAATGGAAAGTGGAATCCTACATTTGTCATTGAGCACCAGGACAAACAGCGCATTCTCAATTCAAACGCCTATGGAGTCTCAGTCTTGAGTATCCGATCTGTTCCATTTACATCCAGTCATTCATCTGTTTCTGGTGGCAGTCTTAATCCGCTTAGATACTCTCCAAACGGGAGAGTACAAAAAAGCTTGCATGGTAGTAACAGCTTCCAAACCTCATCGGGGCTGTATCTGTTAAAAGCGAGATGAAAATCTGACGGGAATCACTGGCACTTCCCAGTC
>CAYLVN010000398.1:0-3521 GCA_964387115.1 uncultured Fibrobacter sp. | reverse complement strand
GGTGATAATGATAAGTATAGATATAACATCGTTGCTTTTGATCATAAGAAAAGAGAATCTCTTTTCCCGGATACTAATCTTGAGATGGCGGTAAGGGAGACAATCAACAGAATTGATAACGAAGTTCTTTCACTGGGTGATGTCTATTATATAAAAGTTCTCGACGCGGCAAACAGTGGAATAACCGACCTGACAGGAATCGGGTATCTACACTACTTGCAGGCTGTTGATTTGTCAGAAAATGATATAGATTCGCTTCTGCCATTATCAAAAAATGTAAATCTCGAAATAGTAGCATTGAATAATAATAAAATATCTGACCTGACTCCTCTATCAAAACTGACAAAACTGAAAACACTTACGCTTGACAATAATATAATCAGCAACTTGTCACCGTTACGGCCGCTACTTAAACTTGAGAACGTAACACTTGATAACAATAAGATAACAGATCTTACTCCGCTTGCCTCTCTGGCAGGTTTAAAAAACATAACGTTGTACAAAAATCAGATCAAAAACATGATTCCACTTTCATCCCTGCGGAATCTTGAGGGAATCACCATCGATCATAACGAGATCTCTGATCTGCCGTCATTTGCTAATCTCAGTAAACTAAAATCCATAAATCTTAACAACAATCCCATAAGTGATCCGTCAAAACTGTCTGGAGCCGGGAATCTGCAGTCCATATCTCTTGATTCCTGCAGTATTAATCATTTTCCGAATCTGCCGGGGCTTGACAGTTTAAAATCACTGAGCGCAAAGTACAATAAAATCAGCTCTATTGATTTATTAACCGGGATGCCGAACCTGCTGTATCTGGCACTGATGGGTAACAGGCTTGGAGACATCAGTAATCTCTCTCCATTGATAAAATTAGAGGTTCTGGATCTTGATAATAATCAGCTTTCAGGAACATTGAGACTGAGAACTTTTAAGAAACTGAAAACACTGAGTCTGGTGAATAATAATCTGGAAAGCATACAGTTTCCGCCATTTATTAATGTAAATGATCTGCAGGAACTTTCGTATTTAAAGGAGCTGCAGGAGCTGCACCTTGATAAAAACGAGTTGACACATCTGGGTAATTTCACCGGCTTGAGTATAAACTCGATTACTCTTGACCATAACAACCTGTACGATCTTTCTCCACTGACCGCCTTGTCAGGGCTTAAGGAGGTCTCGGCCAATCACAATAACATATCAAATACACTTTGTTTTGAGGGAATGCTTAATCTGCAATCCCTCAGCCTCGATACAAATAATATCAATGATCTGGCTGGAATGACTAAAAACATCATGATTCGATTTTTATCTTTAAGCGGAAACAGGATAGAAGACATTTCGCCTCTTATAGGGAATCCCGGGCTTGATTACGGAGACAGGCTTATTTTGCGGGACAACCCGCTTTCGGAGATTGCCAGAAAAGATCACATTCCACTTCTGCAGAGAAAAGGAGTGGCTGTAAGCTATAAGGAAAAATAAGGTTCAGCGTTCTGAAAATCCGCTCACTTTTAGCTTCTTGTCGAAGGGTGAACCTCTGAACCTCTGAACCTTTGAACCTTTGAACCTTTGAACGATTTATGAAAAAAAAAGTTCTAATCCTTTATCCCTTTGCGGATGATCCGCAGTCTGTAATTCTCTGTGAAGAGCTTGTTAAGCTTGGCCTGAAGGTAATCTATTTGCCATTCAGGTCCGATGATGAAAACTGGTGTGATAAAGGACTGTATATTGATAGTGATACCATTTACTATCTGGGAAACGATATCACTGATGTAAAGGCTGTCTTTATCCGTGCACTGGCATTTTCAGTACCATCAAACCAGCCTGCATATCTCAGCCGGACTGAACAGGCGGTTTGGCATGCAAAGTACTTGCAGGAAAATATCCGCTTCTCTTCTCTTTTTTCGATGTTAGAGATTTTTAGGCAGAGGGGTGCAATAATCGTTAATCATCCATATGCTTATTTTCAGCACAACACTAAGGCACAGTTTTTCAGCAGTCTTTTCTATCAAGGCTGTTCAGTTCCGGAACTCATCTCAACCAACGACACTGATATTGCCCGGGAATTCTGCCGGAAAGGACCATGCGTTTGCAAATCATCCTATGGTATTGGCGCCACTCGTACCGTTAAGAGTGAATCATTAGCTGATGGGTGCGGATTGGATAAAACGCCTGCAATTTTCCAGAAGCAGGTTAAAGGCGACACTATAAGGGTGCATACAGTGGGGACAAAGGTTGTGCTGAGTCTGAAGATCCTTTCAGAGGGTATAGACAGCCGCACCAATACCGCAGGATTTGAGGTGTTTTCATTACCGGAACGTTTACAGGATGAGATCAGGCGGATAAACATGAAGTATGAAAGTTATTATTCTGCCTGGGATGCAATAGTGGAGAATGAGAACGAATGCTATCTGCTCGATTTCAATCCGGGGCCTTACATCGGATGGATCGGCAGCTATTTCACCCGATATGTCATGTCTGCCCTGGCCCTCTTTATTTCATTGCATTCAGAGGGTGTATCTGTTGAGAGCACAAGTGCTGCCTTGACATTGCCTGAGCTGCGTTTTAATAAAGTTGCAGTAGATCATTCCGGACTGCGCCACGATTACGTTGATTTGTACAAGCGCGGATTAAGAATACGGCTGTAATCTGCGTTGTTAAAACAAATTCTGAAACCCTGTTGAACAAACAATAGAACCGCTCATTCTGAGAATATCGAGGGTGAACAGATAGAAATTGCAGAAAATTACTGCACTGCTGTAAATCTTTGCACTTGAACGGGCGTTATTTTTCAGGAGATCCTGAAAACAGGGCTGTTTTCTGCTGGTTCTGAACTTTACTTTTTGGTACATATCTTGCATTATCCTCCTGCAAACAACACAACACCTATCAGCCAAAGGAGTAATAAAATGGCGAAGCTGAAAATAGTTGACCTTGAGGTAAATGAACAGCTCGATGCTGCCGCCTTGAAGAAAGTAACGGGCGGAATGGGTAACCAGACCGGTACAAAGACAGGTGGTGAAGGTCGGAACACAAATTTCGGTACTGCAATAGGTGGTAGTGGGGCCGGAGGAGCAGGTGGTGCTAATTGGAACGGCGGCTATGCTGGCGGCGGTGTCGGTACCGGTGGCTCGCAAACATCCTATGCCGGTTCGGGTGGAAGTGGAGGCGGATGGTTCAGCGGAAGATATGGCGGATCTGGTGGTGATGCCTCAGGGACAGCAACTGGCGGCACTGGAATTGGCGCTTCAGTTTCCGGTGGTGCCGGAGGAGCAGGCGTTGGCGGTGTGGGGTCATCCGGTGGGATCGGCGGAGGTGTATCAGACAACTTCTCTGACTCGGTTTCTGTCCCGGTTACCGTCCGTTTCTAATTGGCTATTGTTAAAAGTAAATACAACAATAATTTTTCATAGGAGAAGGTAAAATGGCAAAATTGAAAATCGACGATCTTGAGGTAAACGCCCAGCTTGATGCAGCTGCATTAAAAAAAGTTACCGGTGGTATGGGGAATTCTATGG